>DUSX01000034.1:300000-498385 GCA_012842395.1 Bacillota bacterium | reverse complement strand
CTGACGGATCTTCCCGCCGACCCGCTCACCCTTGACAAGCTGGAGGTATGTGCGTGTTGAGCCGTCTTTGTTTCGGAAGGACTTGCTTCTAACATACATGGCAGCTATATCATACCATATATGCCAGCCATGTCAACAGTATAACCGCGTATACGTGGCACAACATTTTCCGATCTTGCGGATGCCGGTGTCCATTTCATGCGGGTTTCCGGATCCGTGGCACATCAAAACCCCGTTTTGCTGTCAAAGATGAGTCTGACCGAGCGGCGGGTCGCTGGCGCAGAGCGGGTGGACCGCTGGCCGGGCTGGCTGGCGTCTGGCCGGGCGCGAGGTTGCTGGACCGTTGGGTGAATGGTATAATTATCTCGCGCCAAGGGGCGGAGCCAACAAAAGGGCTGAGCCTCTGGCGCTAGCTTGTGCGGGCGCGTGCTGGCGCTGACACAGTCCCGCTCTGAGACAGGGACGTGGCGTGCGCCTTGTGGGCGCGTCCGTTCGGTACGGATGGTCTTCGCAGGGATGGTTTTCGGTTTTCGCTGAATGGGGTGCGTCGCGGCGGTTCCGTACGAACTCGTCTCTTCGATCCCGTCTCCGGGGTCGCCAGGAGCCGACAGGGCGCGCGCGGACCGCTCATCAGTAAGAGGGGGTTGGCGGTTGGCTTTTCATTTTCAGCTCACCGCGTCCGCGCGAGCTATGGGCGCAATGCCCGGGTTGAAAGAAGGGAAAGCAGGGTGCTTGGCTTTCTGAAGAAAGCGTTTGATTTCAATGAGAGAGAGCTCCGCAGATTGCGGGACATGGCAGCGGCCATAACCGCCCTCGAACCGGAGGTTTCCAAGCTGTCTGACGACGAGCTCGCCGCGAAGACGGCCGAGTTCAGGTCGCGACTTGCTAACGGCGAGTCTTTGGATGACATGCTCTTGGAAGCGTTCGCGGTTGTCCGGGAGGCGTCTGCCAGGGTGCTGGGACAGCGCCACTTCGACGAGCAGGTCATGGGCGGTATCGTGCTCCACGAGGGCAGGATCGCCGAGATGAAGACCGGTGAAGGCAAGACGCTTGCGGCGACGCTGCCTGCATACCTCAACGCCCTCCCAGGGAAAGGCGTTCACGTCGTCACTGTCAACGATTACCTGGCGCGGCGCGACGCCGAATGGATGGGGACGATTTACAAGTTCCTCGGGCTTACGGTGGGCGTGATCGTCCATGGGTTGGATTACACCCAGAGAAAGGCCGCTTATGCGGCAGATATAACGTACGGCACGAACAACGAGTTCGGGTTCGACTATCTCCGCGACAACATGGTCACGTCTGAAGACGAGATGGTTCAGCGCGAGCTGAATTACGCTATCGTCGACGAGGTGGATAGCATCCTCATAGATGAGGCGCGGACTCCGCTCATCATCTCCGGCCAGGCGGAGGAGTCGACGGACTTGTATTACCACTTCGCCCGGCTCGTGCCGAGGCTTAAGCCTGAGGTGGACTACACGGTAGACGAAAAGGCCCGGACCGTCGCGCTGACCGAGGACGGCGTGGCCAGGGTCGAGAAGATGTTGGGCATAGACAACTTGTATGATGACGCCAACATGGAGCTCGCCCACCATCTGAACCAGGCTCTGCGGGCCCACGCGCTCATGCGGCGCGATAGAGACTACGTCGTCAAGGACGGCGAGGTCATCATCGTGGATGAGTTCACCGGGCGGCTCATGTTCGGGAGACGCTACAGTGACGGCTTGCATCAGGCTATCGAGGCCAAGGAGGGCGTGAAGGTCGAGCGGGAAAGCCAGACGCTTGCGACGATCACGTTCCAGAACTACTTCAGGATGTACAAGAAACTGGCAGGCATGACCGGCACCGCTGCCACGGAGGAAGAGGAGTTCCGCAAGATATACGGGCTCGACGTTGTCGTGATCCCGACGCATCTCCCGATGATCCGGATTGATCACCCGGACGTCGTTTACAAGACGGAGCGCGCCAAGTTCAACGCCGTCGTAGACGAGATCGAGAGGCTGCACAAAAAGGGGCAGCCGGTCCTTGTGGGCACGATCTCCATCGAAAAATCCGAAAGGCTCAGCGAGATGCTGCGTCGCCGCGGCATTCCTCACCAGGTGCTCAACGCAAAGCACCACGAGCGCGAGGCTGAGATAGTCGCACAGGCCGGCCGCCTCGGGACAGTGACCATAGCCACAAACATGGCCGGTCGCGGAACCGACATCGTGCTGGGCGGCAACCCGGAGTACATCGCCAAGCAGAAGCTACGCGCTCAAGGCTACCCAAGCGAGGTCGTGGCCGAGGCCGCCGAGAGGTTCCCTACGAAGGATCCGCAAGTCCTCAAGGCGAGGCAGGAGTTCCAGGCCTATCTTGAAGAGGCGAAGGCTGCGTGCGCCGGGGAACATGAGAAGGTCGTCGAGCTCGGCGGGCTTTTCATTATCGGCACCGAGCGTCACGAAAGCAGGCGCATTGACAACCAGCTTCGCGGCCGGTCCGGGCGCCAGGGCGACCCGGGGGCATCGCGCTTCTACGTTTCGCTTGAGGACGATTTGATGCGTCTGTTCGGCGGGGAGTTCATTACGAATATCATGAACAGGCTCGGCTGGGAAGAAAACGTGCCGATCGAGCATCCGCGACTCTCGCGAGCTATCGAGACCGCGCAGAAACGTGTGGAGGCGCGCAACTTCGACATTCGCAAACAGGTGCTCGAGTACGATGATGTCATGAACAAGCAACGCGAGGTTATCTACCGCGACAGACGCATGGTCCTGCGCGGCGAGAACCTCAAGGACCGAATCATGGAGATGATTGCCCAGGTTGTGCGGGGAATGCTGGACACCTACGCCAACGAAAAGGTGTTCCAGGAGGAATGGGACCTCGATGGGCTTGCCGACCGGGTGAACAAGACCTTCGCGCCGGGCTCGTCGCTGGTTACGAAAGAGGACCTCGTCGGCTTGCGTCGAGCCGAGCTCGAGGAGCATATCGTGCAAGCGGCTCAGAAGGCTTATGAGGCGCGGGAGGCTCTCATCGGGCCTGAACGCATGAGGGCCCTTGAGAAGCTCGTTATGCTCAGAATCATAGACGCTAAGTGGATGGACCACCTACAGGCCATGGACGACCTGCGCGAGGGCATCGGGCTTCGGGCCTACGGGCAGCACAACCCGGTCCAGGAATATCAGATCGAAGGCTGGCAGATGTTCGAGGCTCTCAAGGCCAGCATCCAGGAGGACGTTGTGACCTGGATGTTCCGGGTCGGCGTGGACACCGGCGAGAGACAGCCAAAGGCGCGTCGTTATCGCATAACCATGAGCGGCGGCGGGCAGGACGAGGAGCGCCCTCGTGTGGAGCAGCGACGTGTGAAGAAGGTTGGGAGAAACGATCCGTGTCCTTGCGGGAGCGGGAAGAAATACAAGAAGTGCTGCGGAAGGGGTGCGTAGGCGGATGTTGAGTGAGCTGAAACCCGTCCTAGACGACCTTGTTTCCAGGGTCGAAGAGATGAGGGTGTATCTTTGACATTGAGGCGAAGAAATCAAAGTTGTCCGAGCTCGAGCAGCAGGTTAGCGCGCCGGGCTTCTGGGATGACCGCGAGGCCGCCCAGAAGGTGCTCCAACAAGTGAGCCAGATCAAAGCCGATGTGGAGCGATGGGAGAGAGCCCGGGCCGAGGCCGAGGACCTTGCTGTGCTCCTTGAGCTGGGCCTCGAGGAGGACGATGAGTCAGTCGAAAAGGAGGTCCGGCAGGGCCTCAAGTCCCTCGCCAAGGTGGTCTCCGGACTTGAGCTCGCGCACCTACTGGGTGGCGAGTACGATCGCGCCAACGCCATCCTCTCGATTCATCCGGGCGCAGGCGGTACCGAGTCTCAGGACTGGGCGGAGATGCTCCTCCGGATGTACCTTCGGTGGGCGGAAAGGCGCGGGTACAAGGCAGAGATAACCGACTTCTTGCCGGGCGAAGAGGCGGGGCTGAAGAGCGTTACCGTCCTGATAAGCGGTGAGAACGCTTACGGCTACCTCAAGGCAGAGAAGGGCATCCACCGTCTCGTGAGGATATCTCCGTTCGATGCCAACGCGAGACGTCATACATCGTTCGCGTCAGTGGACGTCATCCCCGAGGTGCCGGAGGATGTGGACATAGAGATAAGACCCGAGGACATCAAGATCGACACTTACCGCTCCGGTGGTGCGGGCGGCCAGTATGTCAACAAGACCGAGTCCGCCGTGAGGATAACGCACATTCCGACCGGCATCATAGTGGCTTGTCAGAATGAGCGATCGCAGTATCAAAACCGCGAGGTTGCCATGCGGATCCTCAAGGCGCGCCTGTTCGAGCACTACAAGGCCGAGCAGGAAAAGAAGCTCGGCGAACTACGGGGCGAGCAGAAGGAAATCGCCTGGGGCAACCAGATTCGGTCCTACGTGTTCCAGCCATACACCATGGTGAAGGATCACCGGACCGGGCTCGAAACCGGGAACGTCCAGGCCGTCATGGATGGTGAGATCGATGAGTTCATCGAGGCTTACCTGAGGGCGGCGGCCAGGGCGTCGGCGTAAGCGCCGGCGCGGTGGCGTTGGCCGGCCATCCCACGCCATCCCATCTCGAAGGGCGCGGTCCACGTGTCCACGTAACGCATAGAGGGATGCAACGTAATAGAGGGATGCCATGAAATACGCGGTCGCGCTCGTGGCTCTCGCGGTCGTCTGCCTCTTCCTGGTGGGGGAGGCGACGATCCCGGGGGTTGTGAGCGCTCGACTCGAAAATGCGATAGCCGCGAGCCTCGATGAGGCCGAGTCGGTTCGTGTGTACGTCAGGACCTTCCCCGCGCTTGCAGTCGCGCTGGGCAGGATAGACGTCCTCACGATCGACGCGCGCAACGTCATGGTGGACGGGCTCCGCGTCCAGCGCTTGTTTGTGGACGCACGCCGGGCCGACATAGATGTCCGTTCTGTGCTTCACCAAGGCAAGCTCGGCGTAAGGCACGTCGGCAGAGGCGACGTCACGGTCGTACTTGCACAGGACGACCTGAACGCGTACTTTCGTTCGCGCGACGGCATTCTGAAGCTCCTCACGGTGAGGCTTCGGCCTGGCGTCGCGACCGTCTCCGGCAGCGCGAGCATCCTCGGCATGAAGGTGGATCTAGCCCTCGACGGCAGATTCGTGGTGCGGGGAGACACTCACCTTGCATATGTCGTGGACCGCATCAGGGTCGGGAACGCCGTGATACCGGAGGCTGTGAAGAACGGGCTCCTGAAGAACGTGGACCTGTCGGTTGACGTGTCGAAGCTTCCGATCCCCGTCGTCCTGCGAGGGGTGAGCGTGCAGGACGGGGTCGTATACCTTTTCGGTGGCACGTCTGCGGGCACGGGCAAGTGAGGCCCGGCTCTTGCCCCTGAAGCATATCTAGCCCTCGAGGCGGTCCAGGCGCCGGGGGGCTCGTGGAGATCGCAGGAGACGGCCCGCCGCGCAGGCGGGAATGTGGGGTGGAGATGGCATGGCAGGACCCTGGCGGGCGAGGAAGCTGTGGGTGTGGACGCTGATAGCGTCGGTACTGGCGTCGGTGTACATCGCTGTTGGGCGCGTCGCGGTGGAGCGGTCCAACCGCCAGGTTGAGCTCGTGATGGATTACGACGCGGCGGTTGAGATGTGCCGCGCATCAGGATATCCTGTCGACGCGTTCCTGCGCAGGGCAAGGGAGGCAGGGCTGACCTCCGTCGCCCTGAACGAGCGCACTGTCGGCGACCTAATAGAACAGGGCAAAGTCCGCGCTTTCACCGGTAGGCAGATACTTGACTATGACAAGCTCTCGCCTGTCACCGACCCGGTCCTCAGGCAAATGATAGACCAGGGGCGCCTTCTCGGCAGCAACACGTACCTGTTCCCCCGGGACGCATCGACATACAACGAGATCGCGCCGCTGCTCGCCGCGAGGCTCGCGGGGGAGCGGATCTCGGTGATTGACTCGAGGCGTTTCGGGCCGTTCATAGAGACAGCGAGGAGCCTGAGGCAGATAGAGGAGGTCAACATCGGCCTTGACCCCGCGGAGGTAAGCCAGGTGAACGCCGCCGGTCTTCGCGTGGTTGCGAGGTTCAGGAACTATCCGGGGATCACACCGGAAAAGATGACATTCTTCGTAGGTCGCTTGGCTCAGTTTAGTGGGGTCAGCCTCGTCGTTTTCGAAGGGCAGGAAGTGCTCGGCTACCCAGACTACATTCGCGAGGCGGCGGACGTTCTCAAGTCTCACGGGCTAAGCTTCGGCCATGTGGAATTCGCGGTCCAGCAGGGCGACAAGGCTTTCGCTGGGCTCATGGGCGCCGCCGTCGTGCGGGTTCACAGCATAACTGCGGGCGAGATGAACAAGATTGACGTTCAAACTGCCGTAGACCGGTTTGTCAGGGCTGCGCGCGAGCGAAACATCAGGGTCATGTACATTCGTCCATTCCCCGCGAAAATCGGAGAAGAGGCCGCGGCGGTGAGCCAGAACCTCGATTACGTCGGGGCGATAGCACGCGGAATGACAGAGCCTGGATTTACGCTCGGCGAGGCCCGGCCGTTCGAATGGTACAGCCCGAGCAGGCCCTTGCTCGTGATTGTGGCCGCCGGCATTCTAGCCGGAGGGTTCATGCTCCTCGACATGATAGCGTTCATTCCGCCCATCGCGGAGCTCGGGATGTTCGTCCTCGGGCTTCTCGTGTACGCCGGCCTGATCAGCACCGGGTTCGCCACGTTCTTCCGGCAAGTGGCGGCTCTGGGCTCAGCTATCGTGTTCCCCACGCTCGCGGTGGGACTCGTCCTGGCAAGGGCGAGGGCGCGTCGCAGCCGTAGCCCGCGGTTGGGCGACGGGACAGGCCTCCGGGACGCGTGTCTCCTTTGGCTCGAGGCTTCCGGGGTGTCAGTAGTGGGGGGCTTGTTGCTCGCGGCGACGCTTTCCAGCACCAGATTCATGTTGCATCTTGACCAATTCATGGGCGTGAAGGTCGCGCACATCCTGCCGCTCATGCTCGTGGTGGTGCTCTACTGGAGGTACCAGGTCGCGCAGCGGAGGACTGCTGGGGACTTCATGGCGGCCGCTGCCGAGGTGCTCTCGGAGCCGATCCGTGTCTGGCATGTGGTGGTGCTTGGCGTGGCAGGGGTAATCGGGCTCGTGTACATCATGCGCACCGGTAATGTTTACCTCGGCCTCCCGATCCCGTCGCTCGACGCGGGGATGAGGATATTCTTAGAGAAGATGCTCATTTATCGGCCGAGAACCAAGGAGTTCCTTATCGGTCATCCTGCGCTCATACTCGGGGCGTTGGCACTGCTGCGAGCCGACAAGCGGCTGGCCCTCCCGCTTACGCTCATCGGGTGTATAGGTCAGATCTCGATGGTGAACACGTTCTCGCATCTGCATACCCCGCTCCTAGCCACGGTGCTTCGGACCGCGTATGGTCTTGTCATCGGCGCCATCGTAGCTATGGTGATGTTCGGCGCCGTCTGCCTGTATGTGCGGCTGACAGTGCGGCCATCCGGCCCCGCCGGGCAGGCGACGACGGGTGTGACTGCGGATGCCGGTGCGGCGGAGGGGGAGAGAATCGAGGGATGAGGTTCGTGCTCTCGGGCTACTTCGGCTTCGGAAACGCCGGGGACGAAGCCATGCTGGCCGCAATGGTCCAGCATCTCAGGGAAGCCGTCCCCGACGCGTCTATAGTGGCCCTTTCGCGTGAGCCCGAGGCGACGCGGCGGACGCACGGGATCGACGCAGTGGAAAGGACCAGTCTACCCAAGATCTTGCGGGAGATCGCCGCAGCGGATCTCTTCATCAGCGGGAGCGGCAGTCTCCTGCAAGACGTCACGAGCTTTCGGTCCCTCGCGTACTACCTGGGCCTTGCCGCTTTGGCCAGGCTCATGGGCAAGCCCGTTTTCTTCTATTCTCAGGGCGTGGGCCCACTCAAGCGAGCCTGGAGCCGTTGGCTCGTGAGGTTCGTCGCGAACACGGTGAACGCCATCACGGTGAGAGATGAGCCGTCGCGCCGGCTCCTTGAGAAGGTCGGCGTGAAACGCCCGCCCATCGTGGTGACCGCGGATCCGGCCTTTGGCCTTGAACTGGGCCCGTCTGTCCGACGTGGCGTCGACATCCTCGCGTCCGAGGGCGTGCGGATAGCCGCCGGCACGCCGCTTGTACTGGTCTCGGTGCGCCCTTGGGCGGATGGGTCGGGCTATCTTGAGGCTGTCGCGCGCGCCGCTGATGAGGCGCAACGCTCGTTGGGAGCGGTGGTCGTGTACGTGCCTTTTCATAAGCCGGGTGACGTGGCTGCGAGCCGAGCGGCCGCCGAGCTCATGCACCACGGTTCGTACGTGCTCGAGAGAGACTATGCGCCGCAGGAGATAATGTCCCTGGTGGAGTGCGCGGACCTTGTGATCGGCATGAGGTATCACGCGCTCGTGTTCGCGGTCGCGAGCGCCACGCCATTCGTGGCCGTGTCCTACGATCCAAAGATCGACGGCCTGCTCAGAATGGTAGGCGAAGAGGCCGGTCTCTCGGTGACCCCGGCGGGGCGCGCGGTGGGGGATGGGGAGGCCCTTGCTCGAAAGGTCATGGATGTATGGGCGAGACGCGAGAGCATGAAAGCTGCTCTTGCCGCAGCGAAGCCCGCCTTGGCGGAGGCCGCGAGGCAGGCGGCGCGCCTGGCCGTAGAAACCGGCCGTCGGAGCAGGGCTTTGACGGGGTGATGTCGTGGACGTAGCTGAATCTGCGGAAACCGTGAACGTCTTGGGGCTCCGGATTCACAGGGTGGACATGGCCGGGGCGGTGCAGCGGGTGCGCGATATGGTGACCGCGGGCGACCGCGTGTACCAAGTCGTGACCTTGAATTCCGAGATGGCCATGATGGCGCAGCGCGACGCGGAGCTTGCTGCCATCGTGAACAGCGCGGACCTTGTGGTGCCTGACGGCGCTGGGGTGGTCTGGGCATCACGCATTCTGGGCTCCGCGCTTCCAGCGAGAGTCGCAGGGTTCGACCTCATGCAGGAGCTCGTCAAGTGCGCGGCCGAAGAAGGATGGCCTGTCTTTCTTCTCGGCGCCTCGCCTGGCGTGGCGGAGGAGGCCGCCGCGCGACTCTCGGCGCGTCTGCCCGGCCTGAGGATCGCCGGGACCCACCACGGGTTCTTTGGGGACCGGGACGAGGACTGGGTAGCTGAACGCGTTCGGCAGAGCCGGGCCAAGCTCGTATTCGTCGCCATGGGCGCCCCGCGCCAGGACAAGTGGATCGCCCGCAACAGGGCCCGGCTGGGTCCCTCGGTGTGCCTCGGAGTGGGTGGGAGCCTCGATGTGCTCGCGGGTCGTGTCTCGCGGGCACCCGATTGGATGGGGAGAATGGGCCTGGAGTGGCTGTACCGCTTGTTACAGCAGCCCAGGAGGTTTGTGAGAGTGCTGGCTCTCCCCAGGTTCGTGATTCGAGTCCTCGGGGAAAGGCTTTCGCGGGGAGTTCACAACGCGGCAAGCAAGGCAAGGCCAAGGTAAGGCAAGGTAAGGAGTGACGGACATGCTCGGTAGTGGTGATAGGCGCTGTTGTGAGACGCCCGTCCTCGCGGAGGACGAGGTCCGGATGCTGCAAGAGAAGGCGAGGCGGGTGAGGGTGCACGTGGTAAGGGCGACGGCGGAGGCCGGCTCCGGCCATCCCGGGGGTTCCCTGTCGTCCGCGGAGATCCTGACTACGCTCTACTTCAAGGTGATGAGGGTCAACCCGCAGGACCCGCTGTGGCCCGACAGGGACAGGTTCGTGCTATCGAAGGGACACGCCGCGCCCGCGCTGTACGCGGTGTTGGCCGAAGCTGGTTTCTTCCCCCTGGAGGAGCTTCTGACGTTGCGCAAGTTCGGAAGCAGGCTTCAAGGGCACCCCAGCATGAAGCATACCCCAGGGGTCGAGATGTCCACGGGTTCGCTCGGACAAGGGCTTTCCACGGCCAACGGCATGGCGCTAGCCGCCAGGCTCGACGGACGGCCGACGCGGGTTTACGTCCTCCTCGGCGACGGAGAGCTTGAAGAAGGTCAGGTGTGGGAGGCCGCAATGACTTCGGTTCACCGGAAACTTGACAACCTCACAGCCTTCGTTGACTACAACGGGCTTCAAATCGACGGGCCGGTGACAGATGTGAAATCCCTTGACAACATCGCCGCAAGGTGGCGCGCGTTCGGATGGCATGTGCTGGAGATAGACGGACACGATGTTCGCGCCATATTCGCAGCGTGCGAGGAGGCCAAGGCCACCAAGGGCCGGCCCACGGTCATCGTCGCTCGCACGGTGAAGGGCAGGGGGGTGCCATTCATGGAGAACGCCGTGGACTGGCACGGGAAAGCTCCTTCCCGCGAGGAGGCGGAGCAAGCCATCAGGTCCATAGAAGCTAGGTGAGATGGACCCGTGGCTGCCCGCCGCCGCACGTCACCGGACTCGACTCGCCGACTCTGAAACGAACGGAGGCTCGAAGCGTTATGGCAGATGTACCGAAAAAGATAGCGACGCGTGCTGCGTACGGCAAAGCCCTTGTCAAGCTGGGCGAGATGAACCCTGACGTTGTGGTCCTCGATGCGGATCTCGCGAAATCCACCAAAACGGACGAGTTTGCAGCGAGGTTTCCGGAAAGGTTCTTCGACATGGGTATCGCCGAGGCGGACATGATGGGCACAGCGGCCGGCTTCGCGGCATCTGGCAAGATTCCGTTTGCCAGCACGTTCGCGGTGTTCGCCGCTGGTCGTGCATTTGACCAAGTCCGCCAGGTCATAGGATACCCGGGGCTCAACGTGAAGATAGGCGCGACCCACGGCGGGATCACCGTGGGCGAGGACGGTGCCTCTCACCAGTCGGTCGAGGACGTGGCCCTCATGAGGGCGATTCCAGGTATGACGGTCGTTGTGCCGGCGGATGCGGTCGAGACGGAGAAAGCTGTATTCGCGGCAGCGCGGCACAAAGGGCCGGTGTACATAAGGTTGGGGAGGAGCGGGGTCCCCGTGGTGTTCGGCGAGGACTATGAATTCGAGATCGGCAAGGCCGCTCTCCTCCGGGACGGCAGTGATGCCACGATCATCGCGTGCGGGGTCATGGTGTCGTTTGCGCTTGAGGCGGCGTCGAGGCTCGCTGAGAGCAAAGGTCTGTCGGTCAGGGTGCTCAACATGGCGACGGTCAAGCCTGCTGACGCTGAGGCGGTGGTGGCAGCTGCGCGCGAGACCGGCGCCATAGTGACGGCTGAGGAGCATAGCGTTATAGGGGGATTGGGGAGCGCGGTGTGTGAGATAACCGCTGAACGCTTCCCGGTGCCGGTGGAACGTGTTGGCGTCAAGGACGTGTTCGGCCAATCGGGGACGTCGGAGGAGCTTCTCAAAGCGTACGGCCTTCTTCCCGAGAATATCGTCGAGGCCGCGCTGAAAGCGATCGAAAGGAAACGCAACGGGCCGCGGGCGGCGGCGTGTGGATGACCCCGGGGCTTGTCGCGGACCAGCTGCCGTCCGAGACGTCTTGTCGGTTCCGAGTGAGGCCACGGACAGGAAGGCAGGGTCCCGGGTTGGTGAGGGTGCCAACATAGGCAGAGGCGCCGTTGGTGGGGGGTGATGATAGTGGGCAGGATGCTGCACGTGACGACCGTAACCGGCAGCCGGGTTTTCATGATCGCAGCAGCCTGCGTCGTGTTGGCGGTCTCTGCCGCGGGTTGCGGTGGGGCGAAAGACGAGGGAACGACTCTGAGACTGTCGATATGGGGGGACATCCAGGAGCAGCGGACGGTCGAGGACATCGTGAAGGCGTACGAGGTCTCCAATCCTGGGGTCAAGGTGGAGGTCGAGGCCGCACCGGCAACGCAGATCGCAGGCGGGATCACCGCATACGAGCAGAAGCTCATCGTGCTCATGGCGGCCCAGGATGCCCCCGACGTCATGTACCTTCCTCGAGACAGATATGAGTTCTACGCGGAGAAAGGCGCACTGGTGGACCTTGGTCCATTCATCGAGAAAAGCGGCGGGATAGATAAGATTCCGGCAGACTTAGTGAACGGAATGCGCGTCGGAAGTGGGATATACGGTCTTGCCAAGGACAGGACGACCGTCTGCGCGATCAGCGTGCAAACGAAGCATCCAGATGAAGCCTGGGGGCTTCTCCTGAGGGTTGCCACCGGCGCCAGATAGAGTCCGAACAGTCCGGACGCGGCGTCGTGCGCCCGCGCTTCGCGAAGGTCAGTTTGAGGGGCGCCTGAGTGGCTATGGAAGATACTTCTTGGGGAAAGGAGGAGGTTTTTGCCGAGGTCCATCGAAGTATACCAAGTAAACCCGATTTTCCGGAGCATGCGGGAAGTGATGACGTTGGTTCGCCTTTACAGCGTGTCGAAGGTCTATCCCAACGGGGCGGTGGGGCTTCTCAACGTCGACACGCACATCCGACAGGGCGAGTTCGTGTTTCTGGTGGGGCCGAGCGGGGCGGGCAAGACCACGTTCATGAGGATTCTCACGAGACAGGTTCTCCCGACTCAGGGCCAGGTGATCGTGGACGGTCGCAATGTCGTACGTATGAAGCCCTCCGAAGTCCCCTACCTTCGTCGTACCGTGAGGATGGTATTTCAAGACTACAAGCTGCTTCCCAATAAGACCGTGTACGAAAACGTGGCCTTTGCGCTCCGCGTCACCGAGGCGAATCCGAGACAGGTTCGTCCGCGAGTGATGGAGTCGCTGGAGCTGGTGGGCCTTGCGGGGAAGGCGCGCGCGTACCCCGGCGAGCTGTCCGGCGGGGAGCAGCAGCGCGTGTCCATTGCCCGGGCCATCGTGGGCGCGCCGACCATCTTGCTTGCGGACGAGCCCACGGGGAATCTCGACCTTGACACGTCATGGGGCATCATGGAGTTGCTCCTCAGGATCAATAAGACGGGCACCACGGTCATCATGGCGACGCACAACAGCTCCATCGTGAACGGCATGATGCGCAGAGTGATCGAACTGGACGGCGGCAAGATCGTGAGGGACGACGAGAGGGGAGCTTACAGGCGTGAGGCTGACCACTATATGGTACTTCCTGGCTGAGGGCTGGCGCTCGGCCAGGCGCAACGTCAGCCTCATATCCCTGGGGACTATCGCGGCGTCTTTGTTTGTGCTGGGAGCGGTCGGGCTCGTCCTCCTGAATCTGAACCACGTGTCCCAGTTGCTGCGGTCGAGGATCGAGATCAGGGCCTTCCTCGAGGACGGGTTGTCAGCTGACCGCATTGCGGCCATCAAAGCTCAGATCCAGGCGACCGACGGTGTGAAACAGGTGACGTTCGTCAGCAAGGATGAGGCGCTGCGCACACTCCGGGCCCAGCTCGGCGAGCGGGCCAGCATCCTCGATGTCGTGGGAGAGAACCCGCTGCCGGACGCGTTCGACGTGAAGGTAGAGGAACCCGACCACACCGTCGAAGTGGCCGCACGGGTCTCGCGAATCTCCGGTGTGGCAAGCGTTAACTACGGGCAAGGCTTCACGGAGAAGCTTCTTGCCACGATGAGGCTCGTGGGCGTGGCAGGGGCGCTGGTCGCCCTCTTGTTCGTGGCCGCGGTCGTTTTCATAGTCGGAAACACCGTTAGGCTTACGATAATCTCGCGGGCACGCGAGATAGAAGTCATGAAGCTGGTGGGCGCCACGGACTGGTTCATCAGATGGCCGTTCCTCGTGGAAGGGATGGTCGTGGGGCTGGTGGGCGCTTCAGTGTCGGGGCTGCTCCTGTTCGTGGGCTATAAGTTCGCGGTCAGGTACCTTGCCGGACTCGCGCCGTTCATCCCAGTCGTCACCGCGCCCGAACCTGTTGCTGCCCTGTGCGTCGCACTCCTGGTTATGGGTGTCATCATGGGGGCTGTGGCCGGAGGCGTGTTTGTCAAGAGATACCTGCGGGTCTGAGCCACATCCAAAAGCGCCGCTCGTCCCGCTCTCGGCCGGCCCGGCCTGTCGCGGCGTGGTTGGCCGAAGTGTAACTGAGGTGGCAAGTTCTGTTGGAGGTGCAGCCGTGAGAACCCCGGCAAGGTTGGCTCATGTCTTGATACCAGCGCTGATGGCTGCCCTCTTCATCATGTCGTCTCTTGTCGTGTCCGGCGCGCCCTCCTCTGAGTTGTCCCGCAAACGCGACCAGCTGGGTGACGTAAACGATCAGCTTCAGGAAACGAAGCGACAGCTTCTCACCGTCAAACAAAAAGAGAAGGGAATCCTGGCCGAGATCCAGAAGGCCGAGATGGAGCTGGAAAAGACGAGGGCGCGACTGAGCTCTCTTGAAAGTCAAGCGAAGCGTCTTGCCCAAGCTGTGGCTCAAGCGGAGCAGGAACTCGCCGCGGCGGAGGATGACCTCGCCGTGGCCAGGAAGCGGCTGGACGAGACGCTTTCCGCGTTGAGAACGAGGCTCAGGGCGATGTACATGTCCGGGCCTGTCGATTATCTGGAGATTCTCTTCTCGGCTACCGACTTCGCCGACTTCGTGACGAGGTTCGAGTACGTGGAGATGCTAGCCGAGCACGACGCCGAATGCCTCGACGAGGTCAAGGCAGACGTTGCGACGATCGAGGCCAAGATGGCCCGGGTCGCCGACAGAAAGGCAAATCTGCAGAAAGAACGCGAGGATCTCGCGCGTGTTCAGGCTCAGGTCAAGGCTCAGGAGAGCCAGCTTGCGGCGAAGGTGCGGGAAAGGGAAGCCATCCTGGCGAGGGTGCAGAAGGAGCGGGCCCAGTACGAACAGGCCCTCAACGAGCTCGAGGAGATGAGCCGCGAACTCGAGCGAGCCATCCGCGAGCTGCAGGCGCGCGAGGCAAGGTCGGGTAAATCCTTGCCGAGATGGACCGGGAAATTCCTCATGCCAGTCAGGGGGCGGATTTCCTCGGATTTCGGTATGCGGTTTCATCCCATACTCGGGACTTCTAGGTTTCATTCCGGCATAGATATAGCTGTGCCATCCGGTACGCCGGTGCTTGCGGCGGCGGACGGTGTTGTGATATATAGCGGATGGGTAAGCGGGTACGGTTACACCGTGATAATCGATCACGGCGGAGGGCTGTCGACGCTCTACGGGCACAATTCTGCGCTTCTCGTGAAGAGTGGCCAATCGGTCATTCAAGGGGACAGGATAGCAAGATCGGGCAGCACGGGGCTCTCAACCGGTCCCCATGTCCATTTCGAGGTCAGGGACAACGGTACCCCGGTTAACCCCTGGCAGTGGTTGAAATGACGGTTACTAGCTTTAAATCATGGCGTGCTGCGAACGGCCACGCGGACGGCGGGCGGTGCGTGCCGTAGGCGATGCAAGCTCGCCGGGGCCGGGTGCCTGGCGCTCTGGCGACACGAGGCTGCTCCACGGCGCACGGAAACTGGTGATGATGCATTATGAGAAGATACGCGCGGGCGGTATATGGTCTCTTGGCAGCGCTGGCGGTCATCGCTGTGCTTGGCCTTTCCGGATGGCTTCACGCGCCCGCCGACTGCGCCGGCCCTCTCTCAGGCGTGTCGGAACGAGAAGTCGCGCAGACGCAGGGGGCGCAGGTACGAACTCAGTCAGAGACAGACGTCCGGGTCCAGGCCGGGCCAGAGGCTGCGAGCCCAAGCGGGAGCACGTCAGGCTCTGGTGAACCGAGCGCTCTGGTAGCCCTCGAGGTGATCAACCTTCTCAAAAACGTTTATGTTTCCCCGATCGACGTTGAAGCCCTTCTGAAGGCGTACGACGAGAGACACAGCATACCCGACATGCTTGCCGTCCTAAACGACCCGTACACGCGCTACATGGATGCTGAGCAGTATCGCACGATGCAAGATGATATGAGGGGCACGTTTGACGGGATCGGGATCACCGTGGGCATCCGGGACGGGCAGCTAATCGTGGTGGCGCCTCTGAAAGGGACTCCCGGCGAACGGGCGGGCCTTCGGTCCATGGACCGGATAATGTTCATCGACGGCAAGCCCACAAAGGACATGGCCCTTGATTACGCGGTGTCCCTCATGAAGGGCAAGAGGGGCACGGAGGTCGTGCTCGGCATCGAACGAGACGAGGGCGGCAAAAGGAGGTCCTTCGACGTGAAGGTCATCAGGGACACCATAAGGGTCCCACATGTGGCCTCCGAGATATTGAAAGACGGCATCGGCTACGTGCAGATCTCATCGTTCTTCGGCGACGACACTATGGATTCCCTCAATCACGAACTGGACTCGCTCGCGCGGCAGGGGATGCGAGGACTCATCCTTGACCTGCGCTACAACCCGGGCGGCTCGTTCCCGCTTGCGATCGAGGTGGCCAGCAGGTTCCTTCCGGCCGGATCCCCGGTAGTGCATGTGGTCGGGAGAGATGGCAGGAAGGTAACATACTACTCGAGCCAGGGCCCGAAGGTCACCGTCCCGGTTGTGGTGCTCGTCAACGAGGCGAGCGCGAGCGCGTCGGAGATCGTGGCTGGCGCCCTGCAAGACATGAAGGTGGCGACCATCGTCGGCGTGACCACGTTCGGGAAAGGTCTTGTCCAGACGATATACCCGCTGTCCGATGGGTCAGCGGTGTCTATCACGACCTCCAGGTACCTCACGGCTGGCGGCAATTCCATCGACAAGAAGGGGATAGTGCCGGACGTCGTGGTGAGCCTGACCAGCTCCGGGGGTGCCCAGGCGAAGTCTGATCAGGAGGCCACACAGGATCTGCAGCTCGACAAGGCCGTCGAGATCCTTGAGGCCAAGCTCGCAGCGCGCAAGGCAGCGTGAGGCAACGTGAGACGACGGAGTTTGCGGGACTTGCAGGATGGCGTACAGGGCGGCGTATAATGGTCTCGAGACGATCTCGGGGCGTGCGACTCGTGCCGTGCGCGCGCAGGGAGTGGCCCGGATGTTTCCCTTCGGTAAGGTCATCTTGACGATTCTCATGTTGATCCCACAGGTGTTGCTCCACCCCGCCTTCTGGATGGTGGTGGTGCTGGTCGCGCTGCAGTACTCGCGCATAGCCAGGATGGAACAGCGCGTGTTCGGCCAGCCGATGGAGTCACCTGCTTCATCGGTTCTCACTTCGCTCCTGCTCGGGGCGGCCGCGGGTTTCGTCGCGAGCTTCATTTTCGTATTTGTGGGGGTCACCGTCACGGGCGCGGGGGTCGCCTTCCTGCTCCCCGTGGCCCTTGTATTGATGCTCATCGACCCGAGGTTTCTCTGCTTTTCGTACGCAGGGGGGATCCTTGCTCTCTCAAACCTGGTTTTTGGTGTTCCGAAAATAGGAATACCAGAGACCATGATCCTCGTGGCCGTGCTGCATTTGATGGAGAGCCTTCTCATCTGGACCACGGGCGACCAGGGCGCGCTGCCTCTTTACATGAAGACGCGGGATGGCAGCGTGGTCGGAGGTTTTCTCCTTCAGAAGTTCTGGCCCATACCGCTTGTGGGTATGATGCTGCTCACGCCGTACTTGAGCGAGATACAGAGCCTGACGCACGGTCTCATAAACATGCCGGATTGGTGGCCGCTCATCAAGCCAGACATAACCGTGCCCGAAGGACGAGAGATGCTCTTCGCGATGTTCGCGCTGCCCGCCGCGCTCGGCTACGGTGATTTCGCCGTCGCGAGGGCGCCCAAGCAGAGGAGCGCCCGCACCGCCGCGAGTCTCATGGTCTTCAGCGTGGTGCTCCTGGCCCTTGCGCTTGCCGCGTCGGTGTATCCATGGATGAGGTGGCTTGCCGCGCTCTTCTCGCCATTGGGACACGAGATGGTCATAGCCGCGGGGAGACGTGCCGAGACGAGGTCGAACGCCATCTATGTGGCTGACCCGCGGGGGCTCAAGGTGCTCGATGTGGTGCCGCGTTCCCCGGCTGCGCGGGTGGGGCTTCGAAGCGGTGACATCATCATATCCGTGAACGGGCAGCCGATCAGGACCGCGGCAGACCTTCTCGACGCCATGAGCGGGTCGCCCCCGTGGTTCTACATAGAAGCCGAGCGGGACCTCACCAATGCGGCGGATCACGCTGGGCACGGCGGCGGGCTTGGCGACCGGAAGACGGTGAGGTTCACTAGGTCCATCTCGGGCCAGGTGGAGAGGTTGGGCATCATCCCCGTGCCAGGTCCGGGGGACCCAGCTCACGTCAGCGTGCCTGTGGCTGGCGTCGACGGGCCCCTTGCAAGGCTCTTCAGGCGGAGATGAGTGCGCGGGTTCGCAGCTCGGAGAGGACGTCAGGCGGGCACGAGCGCGAATCCCCCTATGAGTTCGATGATGGCTGCGACAGCGAATCCAACGCGTCCTTGACCCGCTGGGCGGCTTTGCGAGTCATGCCCGGGACCTTCGCCAGCTCTTCGACGCTCGCCTCACGCATGGCTTGGACCGATCGGAACGCTGTGACGAGGGATCTGAGACGCTTCCTGCCTATTCCTGGGATCTCCTCCAACATCGAGAGGGTGGCGCGTCTTGCGCGAAGTTGGCGGTGATATGACACGGCGAACCTATGGGCTTCGTCCCGCACCCGTTGTAGGAGGAAAAGGGCCTTCGAGTCTCTGGGCAAGGCGATGGGGTCGGGCTTACCCTCCATGAACACGAGCTCGTGCTCTTTTGCGAGCCCCACGGCCGGAATCCTCTCTGCCAAGCCACACTCGCGCAGCGCCTCAAGAGCCGCGTTGAGCTGGCCTTTCCCTCCGTCGATCAACATGAGGTCGGGGAGGTGGTCGCGCATCTCGTGGTCCCCGTGCCGCTCCGCCTGTTGCTGTTGGCGCAGCGCCCTCCGGCAACGCCTTGAAACCACCTCGCGCATCATTGCAAAGTCGTCCTGTCCTCCCACGGTCTTGATCTTGAAGCGCTTGTAGCCAGACTTGAGCGGTCGCCCGCCCTCGAAAACCACCATCGATCCGACGGCATCAGTGCCCTGGATCGTGGAGATATCAAACGCCTCTATCCTGCGCGGCAGCCTCGGAAGCCCGAGCGCGCTTTGGAGTTCGGCGAGAGCACCATCCTCCATGTCCGCGGCGCGTGCGGCTCGCGCGCGAGCCTCCTCCAGCCCTAGCACCGCGTTGTCGTGGACCATGTCCACGAGATGCTTTTTCTCCCCGCGGCGCGGCACGGTGATCTCCACCTTGGAGCCGCGGAGACAGCCGAGCCAAGAAGCGATGGAACCTGCGTCGTCGCCGAGTTCCGACTGCACCACGATCTCCCCCGGCACGAACGTGGCCGTCGGGTAGTACTGCTTGACGAAAGCCGCAAGCATCTCTGCGTCTGGCGTTTCATCGGAATTGGTCATGAAGAATCGCTTTCGGCCCACGAGCTTGCCGCCACGGACGAAGAATATCTCTACGCACGTCTCGGCCTCGCTTTCGTCTCGCGCGAAGCCGATAACGTCGAGGTCTCTGCGGGATCCCAAGACCACTTTCTGCCTTTCCATGACGCGTTCCATCGCGCGTATGCGGTCGCGCAAAGCGGCAGCGGTCTCGAAATCAAGTAGGTCCGACGCTGCTTGCATCTGCCGCTTCATCTCGCGGACAAGCTGGTCCTGCCGTCCTTCTAGGAAGAGGACGATCTGCCTCACGAGCTCCGCATAAGCCTCGCGAGTTATGGCCCCGGCACACGGGGCAAGGCATCTTCCAATGTGGTGATTGAGGCACGGCCGGTCGTGCGAGCCCTCGGACACCTTCTTCGAGCACCCTCGTACCGGGAACAGCCGCCTGAGAAAGGCCAGGGTGCTCCGCATCCCACCGACATCAGGGTATGGTCCGAAGTAGCGCGAGCCGTCCTCTTCGAGCTTGCGCGTGACGATGACCCTTGGAAATGGTTCAGCCAGCGTCACCTTGATGTACGGGTATGTCTTGTCGTCTCTGAGCCGGACGTTGTACCGGGGGCGGTGCCGCTTGATGAGCGTGTTCTCGAGGATCAACGCCTCGACCTCGGAGTCGGTGACGACGTACTCGAAGTCGGCGATGTGTTCGACAAGAACCTGCGTTCGCCTGGGAAGGCTCTCGGGGGACTGAAAATAGGAGCGTACCCTGTTCTTGAGGGAAGACGCCTTCCCGATGTATATGACGCGGCCCGCAGCATCTTTCATGATGTAAACGCCAGGCCTGTCAGGCAGGTTCTTAACCCTCTCGTAGAGGCGTTCCCTCAAGTTCCCTGTGCCGGACCCTATCTCTAGCCCGTGGGCGCTCATATCCCAAGCACCTTCTTAAGAAACTGCCCAGTGTAGGACCGCTCACACCTCGCGACCTCTTCCGGGGTGCCGCATGCTACGACCGTGCCGCCGCGCTCTCCGCCCTCCGGACCGAGATCTATGATGTAGTCCGCCGTTTTGATGACGTCAAGGTTGTGCTCGATCACTATCACCGTATCTCCGGCGTCCACGAGGCGACCCAGCACGTTCAGGAGCTTTTCGATGTCGGCGAAGTGAAGCCCCGTGGTGGGCTCGTCTAGGATGTACAGGGTGCGGCCGTTACTCCGTCTCGCGAGCTCGGTGGCGAGCTTCACCCTCTGTGCCTCTCCACCTGAGAGCGTCGTGGCGGGCTGGCCTAGCTTGATATAGCCGAGCCCGACGTCGTTGAGCGTCTCGAGTTTGCGGCGGATCCTTGGGAGGTTCTTGAAGAACTCCAGCGCCTCATCAACGCGCATGTCAAGCACATCGGCGATGCTCTTGCCCCTGTACTTGATGTCCAACGTCTCCCGGTTGTAGCGCCTGCCCCTGCACACCTCGCACGGGACGTACACGTCGGGCAGGAAGTGCATCTCTATCTTGATGATGCCGTCCCCCTTGCATGCCTCACACCGCCCGCCCTTGACATTGAAGCTGAACCTGCCCGGGCCGTAGCCTCGCACCTTCGCCTCAGGGGTGAGCGCGAAGGTCTCGCGTATGAGGTCGAAAGTCCCGGTGTACGTAGCAGGGTTCGACCTGGGCGTGCGTCCGATCGGGGATTGGTCCACCTCGATAACGCGGTCTAGGTGTTCGATGCCGAGGATGGCGTCATGGGCGCCGGGCTTGACGGCGGCGCGGTTAAGCTCATGGACGAGCCTCCGATGGAGGATCTCGTTTATGAGCGTGCTCTTGCCGGATCCTGAGACGCCCGTGACGCAGACGAATACTCCTAGCGGGATCTCGACGTCGATGTTCTTCAGGTTATGTTCGCGCGCGCCCTTGATTAAGAGGGCCTTTCCGTTCGGCGAACGGCGCCGTGTCGGCACCACGATGCTCCGCTTGCCTGCGAGATACTGCCCTGTGATGGATCTCTCGCAGGCCATGATGTCGTCGATGGTTCCCGAGGCCACGACGTACCCACCCTCTGCGCCAGCCCCCGGGCCTATGTCTATGATGTGGTCCGCCGCCCGAATGGTTTCTTCGTCGTGCTCCACGACGAGCACGGTGTTCCCGAGGTCGCGAAGGCGCTTGAGGGTGTCGATGAGTCGCTTGTTGTCGCGCTGGTGAAGGCCGATGCTCGGCTCGTCCAGTATATAGAGGACGCCGACGAGGCTGGACCCGATCTGCGTCGCTAGCCGGATGCGCTGGGCCTCTCCGCCTGCGAGCGTGCCTGCCGCTCTGTCGAGGGTGAGGTAGTCGAGCCCGACGTCCACGAGGAACCCCAGCCTTTCTCGGATCTCCTTCAGGATCTGCCTCGCTATGGTCGCCTCACGCTCGGTCAGGACGAGCCCGTCGAAGAACTCCCTCGCCTCCGAGCACGACATGGCGGTTACTTCCACTATGGACTTGCCGGCCACCTTGACCGCGAGGCTCTCGGGCTTGAGGCGTGCACCGTGGCATGCCGGACATGGCCTTGCCGTGATGAACTGCTCTATTTCCTCCCGTGCAGCCTCCGAGTGGGCCTCCCTGTACCGGCGCTCAAGGTACGGCACAACGCCTTCGTAATAACTCTCATGCCACACGAGCTCGCCCGCGAAATTGTGGTATTGATACCGAAACCTCTCCCTGCCTGCGCCGTACAACAGGAGCCGCTGGTGTTCACCGGGAAGGCGCCCTATCGGCACGGACGGGTCTATCCCGAACCGCTCACACACGGCCATCACCCGGCGAGCGAAGTAATCGCTGCGAGTGCCCTGCCAGGATCTCTCCCAGGGCACAATGCCGCCCTCCATTATGCTCCTATCAAGGTCGAGGACAAGCTCTGGGTCGATCTCCTCCTTGGTGCCCAGGCCCGCGCACTCTGGGCACGCGCCGTAAGGGCTGTTGAACGAGAACATCCTCGGCGCAAGCTCCTCGAAGCTAACCCCGCAGTCCGGGCAAGCGAACTTCTCACTGAATACGAGGTCTCGGCTGCTTTCGCTTCCCAACACGTTGACCACGGCTATCCCCTCGCCACGTTTCATGGCGAGCTCAAGCGAGTCTGCGAGGCGCGTCTCGACGCCGGGACGAATGATGAGGCGGTCCACAACTATCTCGATGCTGTGGATCTTGTAGCGCTCGAGGGCTATGTCCTCGTCCACCCCGCGTACTTCTCCGTTGACCCGCACACGCACGAAACCTTCCTTGCGGATGTCCTCGATGACCTTCCTGTGCTCCCCCTTCTTTCCCCGGATGACCGGGGCGAGGACTTGCACCCTCGTGCCCTCGCCAAGCGCCATGACCTGGTCAACGATTTGCTGAACCGTCTGCTGGGTGATAGGCTTACCGCATTTCGGACAATGCGGCTTTCCTATTCTCGCGAAAAGAAGCCGCAGATAGTCGTAGATCTCGGTGACCGTTCCCACGGTGGACCTGGGGTTCCGACTTCCGCTCTTCTGGTCTATGGCGATGGCCGGTGACAGCCCCTCGATGTAGTCCACGTCCGGCTTGTCCATCTGTCCCAGGAACTGCCTGGCGTACGCCGAGAGCGACTCTACATAGCGACGCTGGCCTTCAGCGTAGATAGTGTCGAACGCCAGAGAGGACTTGCCCGAGCCCGACAAACCCGTGATGACGACTAGTCTGTCTCTGGGGATTTCGAGATCTATGTTTTTGAGGTTGTGCTGGCGCGCACCTCTCACGACTATCTGCTGCTTTCCCACTTCTGGCTTCCTCCGAAAAAGACACCCTCGCTGCGCACGAGCACCCCACGTGCCTCTGTAGTTCAAGACGCAAACCGGCGGCGAAGGGCGCGAATCCTGTCGCGTAGCTCGGCTGCGCGCTCGAATTCAAGTGCCTGCGCGGCCTTTCGCATCTCGTCCTCCAAGGCGCGGATGAGCGCTGCAAGCTCCTTATCGGACATTCTCTCTGCCGCCTCGAACTCATCCAGGGGCCGACCCTCAGCGGACAAGGCCCCCGTCGGGCTCGCTCGGCGGCCCTTGGCTCCGACCGTCGCCGCAGCTCCATACGTGGGTCTATCCTCAGCGGCCCTCGCGAACTCCGCGATATGATGGACCGCTTTCTTAACAGTCTCGGGGGTTATGCCGTGACGCCTGTTGTACTCGAGCTGTATCCGGCGTCGCCGGTTCGTTTCGTCAATGGCGCGTTTCATGGACTCGGTGATAACGTCAGCGTACATGATGACCTTGCCGTGGACGTTCCGTGCTGCGCGCCCGATCGTTTGGATGAGGGAGGTCTCGGAGCGCAAGTACCCCTCTTTGTCGGCGTCAAGGATCGCCACCAACGACACCTCGGGGAGGTCCAGGCCCTCGCGCAGGAGGTTTATGCCCACGAGGACGTCGAAGTCGCCGAGCCGAAGGTCCCGCAGGATCTCCACGCGCTCCAGGGTGTCGATCTCTGAATGCAGGTATCGCGCCTTCACTCCCATGTCCACCAGGTAGTCCGTGAGATCCTCCGCCATTTTCTTCGTGAGGGTTGTCACGAGCACCCGCTCGCCCGCGTCCACCCGGGAGCGGATCTCAGAGAGCAAGTCGTCTATCTGATTCCTCACCGGACGAACCTCGACCTCGGGGTCGACAAGCCCGGTCGGCCGTATGATCTGCTCCACAACCTGGCTGCTCACGCGGAGCTCGTACGGCCCCGGTGTTGCGGACGCGAAGATCACCTGGTTCACGCGCTGTTCGAACTCCTCGAACGTCAGCGGCCGGTTGTCGAACGCCGACGGCAGCCTGAACCCGTACTCGACCAGGTTCTCCTTCCGCGACCTGTCACCGGCGTACATCGCATGCAACTGTGGCAAGGTCACGTGCGACTCGTCGATTATGACGAGGAAGTCGTCGGGGAAGTAATCCAACAACGTGGCCGGCGGCTCACCCGGCTGCCTTCCCGTGAGGTGGCGGGAGTAATTCTCGATGCCCTGACAATAGCCCACCTCGGCCAGCATCTCCAAGTCATAACGGGTGCGCTGCTCAAGCCTCTGAGCCTCGAGCAGCTTGCCGGCCGCGCGGAGCTCGGCAAGACGGTCTTCGAGCTCCCTCTCTATGCTGACGAGGGCCCTTTTCAGCTTCTCGTCGCTGGTGATGAAATGGGTCGCTGGGAATATCGTTACCGAGGTCGTGTCCCGGACCACCTCGCCGGTGAGCACGTCCACCTCGAGGATGCGGTCGACCTCGTCGCCGAAGAACTCGATTCTCATCGCGTTCTCTCCGTAGGCGGGGATCACCTCCACCACGTCGCCACGGACCCTGAAAGTGCCCCGCGTGAACCCGACGTCGTTACGCGCGTACTGAATGCTCACGAGCTTCCTCAACACGGCATCCCTGTCGACCTCGTCACCCTGCCGAAGCGTCAAGGTGAGGTTTTTGTAGTCCTCGGGGGACCCGAGGCCGTAAATACACGAGACGCTCGCCACGATAATGACGTCGCGCCGTTCAAGGAGAGCGCTGGTCGCAGCGTGCCGGAGCCGGTCTATCTCGTCGTTTATGGACGAATCCTTCTCGATGTATGTGTCGGTCTGCGGGATGTACGCCTCTGGTTGATAATAATCGTAGTAGCTGACAAAATACTCGACGGCGTTCTCCGGGAAAAGCGCTCGAAACTCGCTGCAAAGCTGAGCTGCGAGCGTCTTGTTGTGGGCGATCACCAGCGTTGGCTTTTGGACTTCCTGGATCACCAGGGCATCGGTGAACGTCTTGCCGGTGCCAGTCGCCCCAAGGAGCGTCTGGCAACGATAGCCCGCCCTGATGCCCTCCGCGAGCTCGCGCGCGGCTCTCGGCTGATCTCCCTTAGGCTCTAGATCCGTTCTGAGCTTGAATTCCTTCATTAGCAGCGCGCCGCCTCCTGATGGCGGCTCGTACTGCGCAGGCTGTTCCGTGCCGCCGCCCATCCCACCGTACAATTCTAAGACACCCGTGCCGCAAGTGCAACGCCGCTCGAGTTTCGTGCCAAATGAGTTTGCCCAGCATATAGTTGTTTTCGGTTTGCAGCACGAACATACATTCGATATGTCACCCAGGTTTCCTGCCGAACGAATTGTGATTTCTGCGCGTGCGGCGCAGCAAAAAAGATCTTGGAGACTCGTTGACAGCCGAGCCTGCCGGATTTATGATGTTAATGCCCAACTTAATGAGATTGAGGTGTGACTTGACGATATTGAGGGGTGTGAGACGATGAGACGAAGGGCTCTGGGCAGATGCCCCGTGTGCGGCGAAGCCCTCGACGTGACGAGGCTGTCGTGTCCTAGGTGCGACACGTCCATTGAGGGTCGGTTCGAGACATGCAAGTTCTGCCAGCTCTCCAACGAGCAGAGGGACTTCGTGGAGATCTTCATCAAATCTCGCGGCAACATCAAGGAAGTGGAGAGAGAGCTCGGGGTGTCTTATCCGACCGTGCGCGGTAGGCTTGACGCGGTCATCCAGGCGCTAGGCTACCCCGTGGAACGCGACAAAGATGATGAGGCGCAACTCGAGACGAGGCGCAAGGCGGTCCTGGAATCGCTCGCCAAGGGCGAGATCCGCGCCGACGAGGCGATCAAGCTCCTCAAACAGCGATGACAACGATGACGTTCCGCCGCTTGGCAGCCCAGAGACGGGGAGGGAGAGGAGTGCGTGAAGACCAGAACCAGATGGCGATGAAGAGAAGGAACGCGCCTGCCGGACGCATTTCCGAGTTTGAGGAGGGCGATGAGGGTGATTGACGAGAAGAGGCAGATACTGACGATGGTTCAGGAAGGCAAGATCTCCGTAGATGAAGGGCTCAGGCTCCTCGAAGCCCTCGAGAGCTCGGCGCCAGGGCAGCCCGGCGGGCAAGCTGCGGGAAGGCCTGCCAAGATGCTACGCGTGCGCGTGCTCGACACGGAGGACAACACCAGGGTGAACGTGAATCTCCCGCTCAGTCTCGTGAAAGTGGCGATGAAATTCATCCCGAAGCACGTGGCCGACGAGATCAAGGATCAGGACATCGACCTCGAGGAGATCCTCGCCAGCATCACCGACGCCACGGTCGGCAAGATCGTGGACGTGGACAGCGATACGGCGAAGGTGGAAGTCTATGTCGAGTGAGTTCGGGCGGCAAGTCAAAAGGAGCGAGGTGACCTTCGACAGCGGTTTCTCTTCGCGGCGGAAGGAAACGCAGCTTGGCCGGGTCTGGGAGAGGGCTGCTGGGCTTCGCTTTCCGTCTTTCTTCCTGCTTGCGACACTGAAGCTCCCGGGTTGGAGATGGACGCTCCCCATCATCTTCCCGCTGTTTGTGGTCGAAGATCTCCTGGAATCGGCAGGATGGCTCATGTCGGTGGTCTCTCGCTTGTCCCCCATTTCTTCTGCGGAAACGCGGGCGCACTTGGGAAAGGACGGCGGTTTCTCGGGTGACGGTGGGACGGGAAGTTGCGGGCATCCGGACTCGCCGGCGCGGTGGCCTGGCGGGCGGACGCTCGGGCAGAGACGCAACCAAGAGAGGGAAGGGCGGTTTTCCATCGAATTCTCCATAAGAGACGCAGCCCCGTTGTTGTTCTTTCTTGCGAAGATCGTCAGGGCATTGAGGCTTGAGGGAAGGTTCACGCTGGTCCACGTGGTCGAAGGGGCCAGCGGAACCGAGATCGCGATCCGCCTAGTGTAGCGGGGAGTCGTATGGTCCCGCCGCGAAGCCTGGCGTGCGCCGGCGAGCCAAGACTGGTGCCGCTCCCGATCCTATCACGCTGGGTGAACGCGGTCGAGCTGTCGGGCGAGTCGGTCACGGCGCGTGCCGGAAAGGGGATGAAAACCATGCGTGCAAGGGGTTTTCTTACGAGATGCCTTATAAACGCGATCATACTGCTCCTTATCCCATATGTCATGGGCCCGGCCGTCCAGGTGAGCGGCGTGCTGCCTGCGCTCCTCGGGGCGTTCGTGCTCGGCATCGTCAACGCCCTGATCCGGCCGATCCTTATCATCTTGTCCCTGCCGATCCAGCTGCTCACGCTGGGCCTGTTCACGTTCGTCATCAACGGGTTCATGCTCTGGGTCGTTGCCAGGCTGGTGGGCGGGTTTTACATCGCCGGTTTCTGGCCCGCAGTGTTGGCTTCAATTCTCCTTTCCATCGGCAGCAGCGTGCTGAGCTTTCTCGTGCGTGACAGGGCCCACTAGCCGTGTGCGGGCAAGGGAACCCGGAGGAAGCGAATAGAGAATAGAAAACGGACGCAACACGAGTCCTGTGACGCTAACCAAGGGCGGGCCGCCGACGTGCGGCCCGCCTTGGGCGGGGTGATTCAGATCGGGATCAAGCTCATTGCAATCGACGTAGACCTCACCCTCATCGGAAGCGACCTTAAGATCGGGGAACGCGCCCGTGCCGCCATACGTGCCGCCGTCGAAGCGGGTTGCGTGGTTACTCTCGCGAGCGGCCGAATGTTCCGGGCTACGCTCCCGTTCGCGGAAGAACTGGGGCTGGACGCGCCGCTTGTTGCGTACAACGGCGCGCTCATAAAGACAGCCAAGACGCACGAAATCATCAGCCATAGACCTGTCCCGCTGGAACATGCAAGAGAGGTCATAGCTTACGCCAGGGGGCAGGGCCTGCACCTCAATGTTTACATGGATGATACCCTCTACGTCGAGCGTTACGACGACGAGGCGCTGGCGTACATGACGCATTGCAAGGTGGAGGCGGTGGCCGTGGGAGATCTAGGCGCGTTCGTGGACCATCCTCCCACGAAGCTCCTGGTTATTGCGTCAGAGGAGGGGGTGGACCGGCGACTCCCCGAGCTCAAGGCGTATTTCGGGGGCCGCCTTCAAGTGGTTCGTTCGCTGCCTCGTTACATTGAGTTTACGGCCGCCGGCGTATCGAAGGGGACGGCCCTGGCGATCCTCTCTCAACGTCTCGGCCTCTCCCGCGAAGAGGTGATGGCGGTCGGAGACAGTGAGAACGACATATCGATGCTGGAGTTTGCGGGCGTGGGGGTTGCGGTGAGCAACGCCACCGAGGATGTCAAGAACGCGGCGGATTACATCACAGACGGTGAGAGCGGGAACGGTGTGGCAGAGGCTATACTCCGGTTCGCGATCGGTGCCGGGCTTGCCCGGTCGTGACCGGCGCAGTGCCGCCATGCCATGGGCAGGTCTCCGTGGGCACCGCCTCGGCTTTGAATACCTCCCATCGGGTGTTCGGGCAGAAGGGCGTTGCGAGGTAGCCGGTGTCGTTGCAGATCTCCCGGGAGACCACCCCGGCGGGCCGCTGAAACGCTGTGGGAGGCCTGCCCGCCAGCGCGTCGTTGATGAAATCGGCCCAGATCGGCGCGGCGGCTGCCCCGCCCGACTTTCCGAGAGGGGTGGCAGGGTCGTCGTACCCGACATAGACGGAGCATACTAGGTCCGGGGTGTATCCCACGAACCACGCGTCTGCGTAGTCCTGAGTGGAGCCGGTTTTGCCCGCGGCGGGTCTCGTGACCTTGTCCGCGATGCTCGCGGCTGTCCCCCATTTGCTTATGACCTGTCTCAAGATGTCGGTTATGATGAACGCAGTCCTCGGGTCGAGCGCCTGCGTTACGCGCGGCTGATTCCGTAAGAGCTCGCGCCCGTGCCGGTCCTTGACCGACACAACGAACATGGGCTCGACCCGCTTTCCCCCGTTGGCAAAGGGCGCGAATGCCGCGGCCATCTCGAGCGGTGAGACCTCGGACGTGCCGAGGACCAGAGAAAGGTGTGGTCGCAGAGGGCTTGTGATACCGAGTCGCCTTGCGTACTCGGCTCCCTTTTCAGGCCCGATGATGTTTGCGAGCTGGACGGAGACCACGTTGCACGAGACGACGAGGGCTTCACGCAACGTGAGCCCGCGGTAGTGGTACTCGAACTCGCCGTAATCCGTGGGCGTGTACGGCGTCCCGTCTGACCAGAAGGTCAGGGGCTCGCAAGTGAGCGTGGTCGCGGCCGTGAAGCCGCTGTCCAGGGCGGCCGCGTAAAAGAACGGCTTGAATGCGGATCCGGGCTGTCTCTTGGCCTGAGTTGCGCGGTTAAACTGGGTCTCACGGAAGCTTCTCCCGCCGATAAGCGCGCGCACGTGGCCACAAGTCGGGTCGATGGCGACGAGTGCTCCCTGCGGCTGAACGACCGGCTGCGCGGGTGGCTGGGGAGTGAGGGCGTCGAGGCCCTTCGCGAACGCTTTTTCGGCGGCCCTCTGCATGGACATGTCGAGAGTTGTGTACACTTTCAGCCCCCCGGAGTACAGAAGGTTCCCCCCGTCGCCAAGGCGGCGCAGGACCTCTTCCATCACGAGATCGATGAAGTAAGGCGCGGCCCTGGTCTCGCGGGTGCCGAGCCCCGCGAGCTCGAGGGGCTCTCGCGCCGCCGCCTTCGCCTGGGCCCTGGTTATGAATCCTGCTGAGACCATCCTGTCCAGCACGACCTCGCGCCTGTCCAGAGCGGCTTGCGCGTTCCGGTACGGCGAGTAGTAGAACGGCCCCCTTATGAGGCCTGCCAAGATAGCGGCCTCGCCGAGAGACACATCTCGAGCGCTCTTGCCGAAATACAGGCGTGCTCCGGCTTCCACCCCGTATGCCCCGTGCCCAAGGTAAACGAGGTTGAGGTAGCGTTCGAGAATCTCGTCTTTTGAGAACTTGAGCTCGAGATAAAACGTGAGAAGGAGCTCGGCGGCCTTCCGTCCCAATGTTCGCTCTGGAGACAGGAACATGTTCTTCGCAAGTTGCTGGGTTATGGTGCTGCCGCCTTCCACGACTCGGCCCGCGCGGAGGTTCCGGACCAGGGCCCGGACGATGCCGATAGGGTCGATGCCGGGGTGCTTGTAGAAACGCTCGTCTTCCACGGCGATGACCGCCTCGCGCAGACGAGGTGAGATGGCCGAGAGAGGCACCTGGACGCGCATCCCAGCTACAGTCGAGGTGATGACCTCGCCCCAGATGTCGTAGAACACACTTCCGACCTGTTCCGCCGGCACAGGGAGCACCCGCGCGAGCGCGAACGCTATCAGGATGGAACAAACCACCGTGAATACGACCGACCGCCACCTGAAGCTTCCAGATCGCACGCCCGCCTTTCGGACCATGCCCGCTGAAGGAGGCCGACGCCCGGGCTGGCTGCCGCCTCGCCCTAGGCGCTCTTCCGGGGCGCAACGCTCTCCGAGCCGCCCGCCTTGCTTCTGCTGGCCGCGCTCTTCTTCCAAGCTCGGTGCCCTGCCCCTCCCGAATAGGCTTCCATGCCGGGGGTGATGGTGTGATCTCCCCCAGCTCGAGCCGCGCCCCGGCCCCGAGCCGGTGGCGCGGCGCCGAGCGCCGAGCGACGGTGCGGAAACAATGCCATCTCGCGCGTTGCGGAAGGACCGGCCGCGATTGTTCGAACGAAAGGCGCCGGGCCCCCGCCACTATGCACCTTCGCCTCGCTTCGCCCTGCATAGTATGTCCTTGCGCTTTGAGGAGGAAAACCGAATCACGTATAGAATCACGCGTAGATTGAGACGTAGTAGGTGTTGAACCCCCTCGAAAGGAGAGACGTTGAATGGTGCACATCGAAGTCATCAAGAACTTGGCGCAGAAGACTGATTCCAAGATCGTCATGGCGATAGTCGACGGTCTTGGCGGCCTTCCTCATCCTGACACGGGGAAAACTGCGCTCGAGTCCGCCCGCACCCCCAATCTCGACGCACTGGCGGCGAGATCGAATTGCGGCCTGGTGGAGCCGGTTGGGATCGGGATCACGCCGGGGAGCGGCCCATCCCACCTCGCGCTGTTCGGATACGATCCCTTGAGATACGAGATAGGCCGCGGCGTGCTCGAGGCCCTCGGGGTCGGCGTCGAGCTCGAGCGGACTGACGTAGCTGCCCGAGGCAACTTCTGCACGGTGGACGAGTCCGGGGTGATCACCGATAGACGCGCGGGCAGGATCCCCACGGAGAAGAACCGTGAGCTTGTCGAGATGCTCCGCGAGATCAGGATCGACGGCGCCGAAGTGATCCTCGAGCCCGGCAAGCTCCACAGGTTCGTAGCGGTGTTCAGAGGCGAAGGGCTCTCTGGTGACGTGGAGGACACCGACCCGCAGCACGTGGGCGAGAAGCCCAAGCCTGCCCTGCCCCGCACCCCAGAGGCTGAGCGCACGGCCGCCCTCATTAACCAGTGGCTCGATAAGGCGAAGGCTGTGCTTCGCGACAAGCATCCCGCGAACATGGTCCTCCTGAGGGGCTTCGCGAAACACCCGGACATCCCCAGCATGTCCCAGGCTTTCAAGCTCAATCCCGCGGCGATCGCCACCTATCCGATGTATCGAGGCGTAGCGCGTCTGGTGGGCATGCAGGTCTTGGAGACGGGGGCTACCATAGAAGACGAGGTGAGGACGCTCCGGGAGAACTTCGCGAAGTTTGACTTCTTCTACCTGCACGTCAAGGAGACGGATAGCGCTGGCGAAGACGGCGACTACGCACGCAAGGTCAAGGTGATCGAGGACTTCGACCGGAACCTCCCGGCCATCTTGGAGCTTGGGCCCGACGTCCTGGTCGTGACCGGGGACCACTCCACGCCGGCGACCCTTAAGGCTCACAGCTGGCACCCCGTGCCCTTCCTGATCTTCTCAAAGTGGGTCAGGCCTGAAAGAGTCTCAGGGTTCGGCGAGACGGCTTGCGCCGGCGGGACACTCGGCACATTCCCGTCCCTCGGGGTGCTTCCGCTGGCCATGGCGCATGCCCTCAAGCTGGCGAAGTTCGGCGCATGACGCAGGCCAAGGTGACGCTGCAGACGATCACCGAGATGCCCCGGTAGCCGCGGTAGTTGCTGGCTCAGTTGGGCATGACGGTGGTTTTGCGCGGTTCACCTGCGCTGTGTTGTCCTGATTTGGGGAGCACCAACAGCCCCGCGTAGAAAGGCTTCCAGAGCGTGGAAGGCGTTGCCGGCGATTGCGCGAGGACGGTCAAGACCCGGTTTCCCAGCCAAACGGCCGGGCTTTGTCAAGACGCCCTGCTTGTGGCGTGGTCCCGAGCGCAACGCCGGCAACCCGGCAACCCGGCAACTACCCGAAAAAGGGCGAGGACTCGCACTCGCGCATGAGGTTGTCGGGATTACCCCGGATTGCGCCACCTCGGCGCGTTGAAGCCAACCACGCCGCCGCCGGGAGCGCCGGGAGTGGCAGCCCCTGGGAGGCTCACCGGTTTCGCGCACCCTCACTCAAGCGGGCCGCGAGCCATGTCGGCTGCCGCGTGCCGCATGGCGCGAGCCTCACTCATTCGGTGGGCGGCACGGTGCGTCCTCTTCCTTGCCTATGGCGCGGGCGCGCGGGGCACGCTGTGCCTCTTTGGCATGAATTGCTAGAGATGCCTGAGGTGCCTGCCCAGACACCACCCAATGTCAGTCGCGAAGCCTTGCGCGAGCGAATGTAAACGTATAGTATTATATTTGTGACGGAGGCTGGAAGCAGGACCGGAGCCGAGGGGGAGGCCCATGCCGTTCGAAATCAGCCTGGCAAGGTTCGTCGAGGACCTTGCCAAGATAAACGCCAGGCAGGCTGTCAGTGCGGTAGCGGACATCCTCATCGTGGCGTACGTCATATACAAGATTCTCGTGATCATCCGGGGAACAAGGGCGGTGTCCCTGTTGAAGGGCATCGCCATTCTGTTTGTGGCCACGATGCTGAGTAACCTCCTCGGCCTGAGCACCGTATACTGGCTCTTGCAAAAGACCATCACCATGCTCTTTGTGGCTCTGCCGATCGTGTTCATGCCGGAGATGCGCCGGGCCCTCGAGCAGATCGGGCGTGGGAGTCTTTTCGCTGGACCCTTTGGTTTCCTGGGCAAAGAGGACGCAGCGAAGCTGATCTCGGACGTGGCGCGGGCCGCTGCCATGATGGCCCGGGAAAAGGTCGGGGCGCTCATTGTGATCGAGCGAGAGACGGGTGTCGCAGACCTCATGGAGACCGGCACGAAGATCGACGCAGTGGTCTCTTCCGAGCTTCTCGTGAACATATTCACGCCCAACACCCCCCTTCACGACGGTGCAGCTATCATCAAAGGCAACAGGATCGTGGCGGCAGGCTGTTATCTGCCACTTACCGAAAACCCAGCGGTGAGCAAGAGGCTCGGAACGAGGCACAGGGCTGCTCTCGGCCTCACGGAGCAGTCCGATGCGGCCGTCGTGGTGGTGTCGGAGGAAACGGGCGTGATTTCGCTGGCGTTCAACGGCAAGCTGACTCGCTACCTTGACGAAGGGGCGCTGAGGGATAAGCTCGAAGACCTGCTGGAACCCGGCCGCGCCAGGCAGGCGATTCCGAGCTGGCTGAGGGGGCGTGCGACGTGAGACTGGCGGTGACGCGCGACCTGCACCTCAGGATAGCTGCGCTCCTGCTTGCCATCGTCGTGTGGTTCGTGGCAGGGGCCGATATCAAACGCACGCAGGGGGATACGGTGGAGAAGATCGTCACCGTGGGCCTCGAGGTCCGGGGGGTGGCCGCGAATCTCATAGTGACCGCAAAGCCGAAGGACGTCGAGCTTCGCGTTCGCGGCCCGAGGCAGCTCGTGGAGCCTTTGGACGGCTCCAAGGCCAAGGCCTTCGTATCCGTGGCCGGGCGTGGGGAGGGCGAGCACGGCGTAAGGGTGCAGACCTCCGTTCCAGAAGGCGTGAGCGTCATCGAGGTGATGCCCGCGAGCACCAGCGTGACGGTGGAGGCGGTCGTCGGCAGAGACATGCCTGTAACCGTGGCGCTCGTTGGTTTTCCCACCGAAGGCTATATTCCCCTCCCGCCCAGCTCCACGCCGCGATCCGTGACAGTAGCCGGGCCGAGGAGCAGGGTCGAGACGGTCAGGAGCGCTTTGGCGCAGATAGACGTGTCCGGGGTATCGGCGGCCGTCTCGAGGGACGTTGCAGTGGTGCCAGTCGATGGGAGCGGCGGGCCGGTGGAGGGAGTCAGCATATATCCCGCGACGGTCCGAGTGAGCGTGCCTGTGGAACTGAAGAGCGGGACGAGCCCCACGACGGATGAGAGGCAAGGGCAAGGAGCCGGCGCCGCCGGACTACCTGGTGAGGGCTCCGGCGGGCTCACCGCGAGCAGCGACGAAGGCGTGGGTTTGCAACCTAAGCCTGCGCCCGCACCTTGACGCCGACCGAGTGAGGCGACAGAACACCGCTCTTCTGTGCTCCTCGTGGAACTCCAGGATTTCCACCGGCCGAGGGATTCGATCCAAACATTATGAGACAGTGGGAGGATAGGACGGATGGGGAGACTTTTCGGCACTGATGGGGTGCGCGACGTGGCAAACGGCGCGCTTTCCCCGGAGCTGGCGTTCAAGCTGGGCCGCGCTGGCGCCGCCGTGGTCGCGGCGAAACGCGGAAAGGGGAATGGTGCCGCGGCCATCGTGGTAGGTCGCGACACCAGGCTGTCCGGAGACATGCTCGAGGCCGCTTTGACGGCAGGCATGATGTCCGTGGGGGCCCGCGTGCTACGCGTGGGAGTGGTGCCGACGCCAGGCGTGGCCTTTCTTGTGCGTAACCTTGGAGCTGACGCCGGGGCCGTTATCTCGGCTTCCCACAATCCCGTCGAATACAACGGGATCAAGTTCTTTTCACACGATGGTTTCAAGCTTTCCGACGATGAGGAAGACGAGATCGAGCGTTACATCCTGGATAGGGATGGAAACGTGCGGCTTGAGATAGAAGACTCCCTGCCCAGGCCCACTGGTTGCAGCGTCGGGAGCGCCGTGGACGTCATCGACGCGCAGGACAGATACGTGGATTTCGTGAAGAGAACGTGCGACGTCAGCCTTGAGGGGCTTCGGATAGTTGTGGATTGCGCGAACGGCGCGGCGTTCGCCATCACGCCGAGGTTGCTTCGGGAACTCGGTGCGGACGTCATCACGATAAACGATACCCCCGATGGCACAAACATCAACGTGGGATGCGGCTCGACTCATCCGGAGGCTGTATGCCGGGCCGTTCAGGAGGTCGGCGCCGACCTCGGGCTTGCCCACGACGGAGACGCTGACAGGCTCATCGCGGTGGATGAGACCGGCCGTGTGGTGGATGGGGACCACGTCATGGCTATCTGCGGACTCCATCTCCTGCGCCAGGGCAAACTGCCGTTCAAGTCGATAGTGGCCACAGTGTACAGCAACCTCGGTCTCGTGAAAGCGTTCGAGCGCGAGGGGGGTACCGTGATTCTCACCAAGGCGGGCGACCGCTACGTGCTCGAGGAGATGCGTAACAGAGGCATTGTGCTTGGAGGAGAGCAGTCCGGGCACATCATCTTCCTGGACCGCAGCACGACCGGGGACGGCGCGATCACGGCGCTCGCGCTTCTCTCGGTTCTCCGTAAGACCGGGCAACGCCTTTCGGAGCTCGCTGCGTGGATGCAGACTTTCCCGCAGATCCTTGTAAACGTGAAGGTGCGCGACAAGAGCGGGCTCACGGGCAATGCCGCGATCGAAGGCGCGATCGCCCGTGCCGCGGAGCGCCTTGGCAACGACGGCAGGATATTCGTACGACCGTCCGGCACGGAGCCGCTCATCAGGATCCTCGGGGAGGGCCCTGACCGCGAGGTTGTGCAAGAGGTCGTAGAGGACGTTGCCAGGGCGATTAGCGAGGCTCTTGGCTGAATTCCAGGGGCCGCTCGTCCGAACGTGGCGGCTGGTCTTTTCCCCTCCAGTGTCCAGGTGTGTGAAAGGAGCAAGACCATGTGTGGGATAGTCGGCTACATCGGGCCGCGCCAAGCGACCCCTATTCTCATTGAGAGCTTGAAAAAACTGGAGTACCGCGGATACGACTCCGCGGGCATTGCGGTGATGGGAAGCACATCGATCGAGGTGAGGAAGACCGAGGGAAGGCTGGCGAAGCTGGAAGCCCAACTCGAAGGCGAGGTCCTCTCGGGCTCGGTGGGGATCGGGCACACGCGCTGGGCGACGCACGGCAGGCCGTCGGATGTGAACGCTCACCCTCATAGCGATTGCAAGGGTCAGCTTGCTGTGGTGCACAACGGGATCATCGAGAACCACCTTGTCCTGAGGGAGTGGCTCGAGGCGCGAGGTCACGTGTTCAGGTCGGAGACCGACACTGAGGTGCTTCCACATCTCATTGAGGAGTACTATAACGGAGATCTGGCGAGCGCGGTGCGGCAGGCCTTGTGCAGGGCGCAGGGTTCTTTCGCCATAGCCGTGATATCCCGGCGCGACCCCCACTGCATCGTGGCGGCCCGCAAAGACAGCCCGCTCATCATAGGCCTCGGGAAGGGAGAGAATTTCCTTGCGTCCGACATCCCCGCGGTCATGGCGGCGACGAGAGAGGTCATCGTCATGGAGGACGGGGAGGTGGCGATCCTCACGAAGGACAACGTGACCGTGCAAGACCTCGAAGGCCGCGAGGTCAAGAAGGAGGTCGTCCATGTCAAGTGGGACCCCGTGATGGCGGAGAAAGGCGGGTACGCCCATTTCATGCTCAAGGAGATCCACGAGCAACCTAGGGCCATTCAGGACACCCTGACCGGCAGGATCGACAAGGGCGCGAAGACCGTGAACCTACACGAGATACCTATCACCGCCGCCGACCTCGAGAGGACCGACAAGGTATTCATAGTCGCGTGCGGGACGGCGTACCATGCAGGTCTCGTGGGCAAGAAGCTCATCGAGCGGCTGGTGCGAATACCGGTGGAGGTTGATGTGGCGAGCGAGTTTCGCTACAGGGATCCGATGGTCACGCCGAGGACGCTCACGATCGTTGTGAGCCAGTCCGGGGAGACCGCCGACACCCTGGCTGCGCTCAGAGAGGCGAAAAGGCGGGGGGCGCGCGTCATCGCCGTCACAAACGTGGTTGGAAGCTCCGTGGCTCGCGAAGCCGACGACGTGTTGTATACCTGGGCAGGCCCAGAGATCGCTGTAGCATCCACCAAGGCGTACATGACCCAGCTCGTGGCGCTTGCCCTCATCGCGGTGGGGCTCGGGAGGCGCAGGGGCACCGTCACCCTTGAAGAAGAGCAGGAGATCGTGCGGGAGATGGAGAAGCTCCCCATGTACGCCGAGGAGATCCTGCTTGGCCAAGACAGCGTCGTGCGGGAGCTCGCCCAGAAGCTCCATGGGGCGGAGCAAATGTTCTTCATCGGCAGGGGCCTGGACTACGCGGTCTCCATGGAGGGGAGCCTCAAGCTCAAGGAGATCTCATACATCAACGCGCAGGCATACCCAGCGGGAGAGCTGAAGCACGGAACGCTGGCACTCGTGGTCAAGGGCGTGCCTGTCATCGCGCTGGCGACCCAGCGTGACGTGTACGAGAAGATGCTCAACAACATCAAAGAAGTGAAGGCGCGCGACGCAACCGTGGTCGCCCTGGCTCTGGATGGCGACGAGGAGATCTGCAAGTCCGTGGACCACGTCATCTATATCCCGCGGACCAGCCCGTACCTGGCCCCAGTTCTCGCAGTGATCCCGCTTCAGTTGTTCGCATACTACGCGGCGGTCGCCAGGGGCTGCGACGTGGACAAACCGAGGAACCTCGCAAAGAGCGTCACGGTCGAGTGAGGTGAGTTCGACGGACGTCGTGGGCTTGGGCGTGGACATCGTAGAGGTGGCTCGCATCCGGGAACTAATGGAACGTAAAGGCGACAGACTGGTCGGCCGGGTGTTCACCCCGGAAGAGATGGGGTGCGCGGCGGGCGAGCGCGGCGGGCGTTACGATGGTCTCGCCGGCCGGTTCGCGGCCAAAGAGGCGGTGGCCAAGGCCTTGGGCACGGGGGTACGCGGCTTTGGTTGGAGCGAGGTGCAGATCGTCGAGGAACCCTCCGGCAAGCCCCGTGTTCGTCTGACCGGACGAGCGGCCGAGGTAGCCGCCCGGCTCGGGGTCGTTCACGTCGAGGTGAGCATAGCCCACACCCGGGACACGGCCGTGGCTGTCGCCGTCGCCCTCGGAGCTGGAGTCGGAGGTGGAAAGCTTGAAGGTTGTCACGTCTGACGAGATGCGCGAGATCGACAGGAAGGCCATAGAGGAGGCAGGCATCCCTGGCATAGTCCTCATGGAGAACGCGGGAAGGGCTGTGGCCGACGCGGTCAAACGACTTCTCGAGGGCATGGCCGGACGTCGGGTGTGCGTGTTCGCGGGCAAAGGCAACAACGGCGGTGACGGGTTCGTGGCCGCGCGCCACCTCGTGAACTCCCAGGTCAGGGTGAAGGTCTTCCTTCTTGGGAAACGTGACGAGGTTAGGGGCGATGCCCGAACCAACCTCGACGTCCTCGGACACATGGGAGTCGACGCGGAGGAGATCGGTCCGGAGGACGTCCACAGGGCACGGGTCGCCGTATCCGTGTCCGACGTGGTTGTGGACGCCATCTTCGGGACCGGGTTCCAGGGCGAGATCAACGGATACCTGGGCCAGGTGATCGACGCGATCAATGAATCCGGGCGGCCGGTGGTGGCGGTGGACGTGCCTTCCGGGCTCGACGCAAGCACCGGAAGGGTTTCCACAACGTGCGTCAGGGCCGGATACACCGTTACATTCGGTCTTCCCAAAGCCGGCCTCCTTTTGTACCCTGGCGCAGCTTACGCCGGCGAGCTTATAGTCGCAGACATTGGTATTCCTCGGGCCTATCTCACGGACGAGCGGCTCAAGCTCAACCTTTCCATAGCCGATGAGATCCGGCGCCATTTGCCCGTGCGGGACCCCGATTCCCACAAGGGGACCTTTGGCAGGGTGCTCGTGGTGGCGGGCTCCCAGGGGATGGCAGGGGCGGCGGCTCTTGCCAGCTTGGCCGCTTTGCGGTCCGGCGCGGGCCTGGTGACGTTGGCGGTGCCGAAGAGCCTGCAGGGTATCATGCACTCGCGGCTCACCGAGGTCATAACGCGCGGGCTGCCTGAGACCGAGTCCGGGAGCGTGTCGTTGCAAGCCCAGGCGCTCATCGATGGCATTCTGAGAGGTGCCGAGGCGCTCGCGATGGGCCCTGGGCTCTCGATGCACAGCGAGACGGCGCAGCTCGTCCGAAACATAGTGATGACGAGCTCCGTGCCGGCGGTCATCGATGCGGACGCTCTCAACGCGATAGCGCAGGACCCGGGGACTCTGAAGACCTCGAAAGCTCCCATTGTGCTCACGCCGCACCCAGGGGAGATGTCCAGGCTGACTGGGCTGTCGGTCCAGGAGATCAAGAGGGATCGGCTCGCGGTTGCTGTGAAGGCTGCCAGCCAGTGGGGCAAGGTCGTGGTCTTGAAAGGCGCGCGAACCGTGATAGCCGCACCTTCGGGAGAAGTGTTCATAAACCCGACAGGGAACCCGGGAATGGCCACCGCGGGAAGCGGGGACGTGCTCACAGGGTTGATCGCTGGCCTTCTCGCCCAAGGCGTCGGCGCTTTCGAGGCGGCCGTCCTCGGTACATACGTGCATGGGTTGGCTGGTGACATCGCCGCGGCAAGGCGCGGAGAGATGGGTATGATCGCCGGAGACATCCTGGAGTCTGTGCCCGAGGCGCTGGTCAGGCTCGCAGGCCTTAAGAGCCCGAGCTCGGCCGGCGAGAGAGGTGAGATGGATGTGGGAGGACCAGCAAGACAGGCCCACCGTGGCTGAGGTAAACCTCGCTGTCATCGGGCGGAACATAACGGCGATCCGGAAGAGGATCGGCCCTGGGCCGGAGATAATGGCTGTGGTGAAGGCCGACGCCTACGGCCACGGTGCCGTCCAGGTCGCGACGACTGCTCTCACGAGCGGTGCCACATGGCTCGGCGTGGCCTCTGTAGAAGAAGGTGTGGTGCTCCGAAAGAGCGGGATCATTGCCCCGATCCTCGTCCTGGGGCAGCTCTTTCCGAGCCAGGCGCGGCGGGCTCTGCGGTACAGCCTTTCCTGCACGGTGAGCACGTACGAGTTCGCCGAGGCGTTGTCCGTGGCTGCCACTCAGGAAGGGAAAAAGGGCAAATGCCACGTCAAGGTGGATACCGGCATGGGCCGGATCGGTGTCTTGCCTCGACAAGCCCCAAGCTTCGTGAGACGCGTGGCGATGCTGCCGAACATCGAGGTCGAAGGCATATACACCCATTTCGCCACGGCCGACTCGGATGACAAGTCGTTCGCGCGAGAACAGCTGTCGCGGTTTATGGATGTGATCGACGCGCTTCGAGCCGCCGGAGTGGATGTGCAGTTTCGGCACGCCGCGAACAGCGCAGCGTGTCTGGACATGCCTGAGGCTCGGCTAGACCTCGTGAGATTGGGGATTCTCATGTACGGCCTCTCGCCATTCAGCACCGAAAGATTTCAGAAGCTGAAGAGAGAGATGGAGATACGTCCCGCCCTTTCCCTCAAGACACGCGCCTGCTTCGTGAAGAGAGTGCCTGCCGGCACGCCGATAGGCTATGGCGCGACGTACGTCACGAGGGAAGACACGGTCGTCGTCACGCTCGCGGTGGGGTACGCGGACGGCCTTTCGCGCGGCCTCTCGAACCGAGGCGAGGTGTTGATAAGGGGGAGGAGGTTCCCTATAGTGGGGCGGGTGTGCATGGACCAGTGCATGGTGGACACAGGGGGCCTCGATGTCGAGGTAGGAGAAGAAGTGGTCCTCATAGGCACGCAGGGGGACCAGGAGATCACCGCCGAAGACGTGGCTGATAGACTGGGAACCATAAGCTACGAAGTGGTGTGCGCCATAAGCAAGCGTGTGCCGCGGGTTTATACATCGCAGCCCTAAGGCGGGGGCTTGACAGGAAGGGGCGGCGCGCGCGAGAGACCGCTCATTGGGAAGAGGTGTTGGATGTTGGCCGAGTTCGACGTGGCGGTTGTGGGCGGAGGCCCAGGTGGGTATGTCGCGGCCATCAGGGCAGCGCAACTCGGACGGTCGGTGTGTCTCATTGAGAAGGACCAGCTTGGTGGGACTTGCCTGAACAGGGGATGCATTCCCACCAAGGCACTCGTGGCGAGCGTGCAGGCGCTCGAAACAGCTAAACGCCTCGCCGAGTTCGGCGTGGAGTTCGGCGGCCAAGGCGGCGACTGCGGCGGGGGTGAAGCGCGGGCGCGGTTCGATAGGATGGTGGCGCGCAAGGACCGGGTCGTCGCGAGGCTGCGGGCTGGAATAGGTTTTCTCCTGAAAAAGAACAAGGTTGCGGTCATCGCGGGTACCGGCAGGATGATGGGTCCCGGGCGGATCGAAGTCGACGCGAAAGAGGGGCCGGCCGAGGTAAGAGCGCGCGATATAATCATCGCGACCGGCTCCAAGCCTGTGATCTTTCCATCCTTTGGGTACGACGGCCGCGTTGTGATCACCAGCGATGAAGCCCTTGATTTCCAGGATGTGCCCGAGAGCCTTCTCATCGTGGGCGGCGGGGTCATCGGGTGCGAGTTTGCGTTCATCTTCTCGAGCCTGGGCAGCCGGGTGACAGTGGTTGACATAATGCCAACGATACTGCCGATGGAGGACCCGGATTCGGCTGCGGCCGTGGCGGATTCCTTGAAAAAGCGGAAGGTCGTCGTTCGCACCGGCGTCAAGATCGAGCGCATCGCGGTTGAGGGGGACGAGGCCGTGGCCGTCCTCGATAACGGGGAGCGCCTTTCGGCGGCGCGAGTGCTCTTGTCCGTCGGGCGAAGGGCCAATTCCGAGGGCATTGGTCTCGAGGATGCGGGGGTTGAGATCGGTAAGAGGGGCGAGGTGGTCGTGAACGACCAGATGGCAACGAATGTCCCAGGTATTTACGCCATCGGAGACGTGGTGGGCAAGGTAATGCTCGCACACGTGGCATCGGCGCAGGGGATCGTTGCCGCCCAAAACATAGCGGGCGCCGACAGGCGCATGTCGTACGCGGCCGTGCCGAGCGCCATCTTCACCTCGCCTGAGGTGGCAAGCGTCGGGTTGAACGAACGGCAGGCCAAGGAGGAGGGCTTCGACGTAAGAGTTGGGAAGTTCCCGTTCACGGCGAGCGGCAAGGCTCTTGCCATGGGAGAGGCCGAGGGGTTTGTAAAGATCATCGCCGACGGGAGCACTGACAGGATCCTCGGGATCCACATCGTCGGCCCGCATGCCACCGAGCTCATTCCCGAACCCACGATGGCAGTGCGGATGAAGATGACCGTTGCGGAGTTTGCGAGGACCATACACGCGCATCCCACGCTTGCGGAGGCCATCGGCGAGGCCGCTGAGGCCGTCCACCGCATGGCGATCCATGTATGACCTACGGAACCCCATGTCCCATATCGATGTGACGGAGGTCAGCCAGGAAGACTGCCATGAGGAACAGGTAGACCCTCCAGCCAACGGAATATGACTTACGTGCATGGTCAAAGCACGGCGAATGTCGGGGAGCCTGCGCGGCAGGTCTTTCTAAGGTTGATCCGTCCTTCTACACGTATATACTATATACCTGTCTTCCACCCTTATCACATTCTCTCACGCTATGGCGCGCCGGGCATCTCATGCTGCACGGCCCGTCTATGGCCGTGCTCCCGCGCGGCGTCTTGCGTGCGTTGCGTGCGGCCAGCGCACCTGGCTCCTGCCTTCCGGCTCTCCCGGCGTTTGCTCCAAGGAGGGTTGGGCATGCTTCTGTTTACCGTCGAACATGTGGGAAAGTCATATGGGCCCCGGGACGTCCTGAAGGACGTGTCCTTCAGCGTGGTTGAGGGCGAGAAGCTCGCCGTTGTGGGTGCGAATGGCGCGGGAAAGACCACGCTCTTGAAGATCATCGCAGGCTCTCTCGAGCCTGACCGGGGCAGGGTCGTTTTCTTTCGCGAAGGCGTGCGGGTGGGGTACCTTCCCCAGGACATGAGCTTTGCGCCCGATGCGACTGTTCGCACCGAGCTGGTCCGGGGTCTCGGCTATCAGCAGCTCGATGCCGGATGGGTTCACGACGCTGACCATGCCAATCGCGTTGGCAGGGCCGTCGAAGCCTTCTCTGGCGTAGAGATCTGCGAAGCAGAAGGCAGGATCATGGAGGCGCTGTCGCGGTTCGAGCTCGTGGAAAATGGCCTGGAGCAGCCAGTGAGCACACTGAGCGGCGGGGAGAAGACGCGGCTTGCCCTTGCCAGGCTCTGGCTCGAGGACGCGGATTGTCTGCTTCTGGACGAGCCCACAAACCACCTGGACGAAAACGGGTTGAGATGGCTCGAAGGGTATGTCCGGGCGTTTCCGGGCACCGTTGTGGTGGTCTCGCACGACCGGTACTTCCTGGACCAGACCGTGTCCAGGGTCATCGCGCTCGGTCCGGCTGGCGCTGAATCGTTTCCGGGCAACTACACGTCGTACAGAAAGGCCATGGAGGAGCGGTTTCAGCGCCAAATGCGCCTATACCTGGAACAAGCGAAGCAATCCCGGAAACTCAAGGAGGCGATAGCGAGGCAGATGGAGTGGTTCCGCCGCGCTCACCGCGACGCGGGGAAGAACACCGAGATCAGGTCGTCTGACGTGTTCTACCGCCACCGGGCTGAGAAGCTTGCCAGACGTGCCAAGGCGACCATCAGGAGGCTCGAGCGCCTGGAGACGGAACGGGTCGACCGTCCGCAAGCCGGCAGGTCAATCCGGCTTCAGTTGACGTCGGACGGGAAGTCAGGCCGGCACATGGTGACCGCCAGCGACATCAGGAAGTCCTACGGCGGGCGCTGTGTTTTTTCGGGAGCGTCCTTCGCTGTGGCGCGGGGCGACAAGGTGGGCCTCGTGGGGCCAAACGGTGCCGGTAAGACGACGATCCTGAGGATCATTGCCGGTTATGAACGCGTCTCAGAGGGCGAGATGTGGGTCTCGCCTTCCGTGAGGGTTGCGTACTTTGACCAGGAGCTCGCCAGTCTGGCTGACGAGAGGACGGTCATGGAAGAGGTTCTGTCAGCAGGAGGCGAACGGCAACGGGTTCGCCTGCTGCTCGGATGCTTCCTCTTCTCAGGTGACTCCGTTCATAAGCGCGTCGGGTTGCTAAGCTTGGGGGAGAAGGCGAGGCTCACTCTCCTGAAGATGCTCCTTTCCAATGCGAACCTCCTCCTTCTCGACGAGCCAACGAACTATTTAGACATTCCATCACGGGAGCGGGTGGAGGAGGCCCTTGAGGACTACGACGGCACGTTCATCCTCGTGTCGCATGACAGGTATCTCCTGAGCCGCGTGTGCAATAAGATCTTTGCGCTCGAGGGAGGCACGGTGCGAGTCTACCTTGGGAGCTACGAGGACTACCTCAGGGTCCTCAAGGGCAACGCGCCCTGTATGGACCGCGATATGCGAAAGGACTCCATGAAACCCGCGAAACGCGGTGGGGGCGAAGCGCGCCAGAACAAAAAAGCGCCTTTCTCCGAGACCTGGGCCGTTGACCGCGACACCCCAGGGAACGCTAGTGACAATGCCGCTGCCAACGCCCTTTCTGAGGACGAGCGGTTGTTGTTGGAGAACCGCTTGAGCGTCCTCGCATCCAGGCTCGCCGAGGTCAGCCAGGATGACCCCGAGTACCAGAAGCTCACTGAGGAGTTCATCTCGGTTGCCCAGAGGGTGGCGTCGAGGAACTCGAAGTAGATCGTCATAAGTAATCGCCGGTTCCAGGGAGTACGCGCGCCGTGCAAGGTTGCCGGTGTTGCACTCGGGGACGGCGCCCCGAGCGGGGCACCTTGGCAAAATCCGGCCTGTCTGGCAAGTGGCCGGATTTTGACACCCCTCGTGCAATCACCGGCAACTCAAGACCTCGGAAAACGAGAGAAAACTAATGACCTCATGCTTAGGCCATAGCAGCGCCTCATGCAGCCATTGTTGCCACCGAGCGGGCAGGTGCGGACCGCGGGGATGACAGGGGTTACGAGCGACTTGTGAAGGAATTCGCGATAGTTGCAAGAAATATCCTTCCGGTGAAGCAGAAGGCCTGGGCGCGACCCTCGCCCTGCGCCGTCACAACCCGCAGGCTTTTCGCTCCAGGAGGCGAGTGCCATGATAGAGGTGACAGGTGGGCGCCTCAGGTATTCAGTGGGCGGGACGCGCAAGACGGCGGTCTTCGATGGGTTGACTGGCTTCAAGGGAACCGACGTCTTGATCTCGCCGCGCGTTCAGGGCTTCGGCAACGAGGTGGTTTTTTCCCTCACCATCGAACCGGCGGATGAGATGGTTTTGGACGAGCTATCCCTGGAAATACCGGTGCGTCTTTCCTCCGAGGACCGCGTGTACGTGAACGGCTTCCAGGGCTGGACCGAAAGCCGGGAATTCGACCCCGCGGAAAGCCTGAAGGGGGTGAGGGCTGCGGCGCGGCCGCTGCTCGGGCCGTACGGAGACTATGCGTTCCACCGGTATAGCGGCCGGTCGGGCAACCCGCATGGGTGGACCTACACCTATGTGAGACGGGGACGCGAATGTGTGTTTGTGGGCTCTCTCTCGGAGGCGGCTGGCTATACCCTTTTCGTGTACGACGCGCGTGCCGGGATGTTGCGTGTCGCGAAGGACTGCGCGGGCGTCAGGATGCAGTCGCCTGTCGTGGCGTTCCAGCTTTACATGGCGTCCGGAAGCGAAGAAGACGTCTTCAGAGGGTACTTCGAGCAGCTCGGAACCCCCTCCCGCCCCCGTCCCCGCCCCTGCTCAGGGTGGACGAGCTGGTACAATTACTACACCAGGATAAGCGAGGACATCGTGCTTGCAAACCTCGATGCGCTCGCGAGCCGGGGCATCCCAATCGACTATTTCCAGGTAGACGATGGATACGAGAACGCCGTGGGCGACTGGCTCGTGGCGAATCACAAGTTCCCTCGCGGCATGAAGCCCATCGCCGACGAGGTGAAAGCGCGGGGATACAAGGCGGGCCTCTGGCTTGCGCCCTTCGTCTGCGAGAAAGGGTCTATCGTCTTCCGCGAGCACCCAGAGTGGCTCTTGCGCGACGCGCGGGGCAGACTCGTGAGGGCGGGCTTCAATCCCAACTGGAGCGGGGTGTTTTATGCCCTCGATTTCTACAATCCCGCGGTGAGGTCCTATCTAGCCCGGGTGTTCGACACGGTCCTGAACGCGTGGGGCTTCGACATGGTTAAGCTGGACTTTCTTTACGCCGTCGCGCTGATCCACCGGGACGGAAGACCACGCGGTCAGGTAATGACCGAGGCCATGGACTTCCTCAGGAAAGCCGCGGGCGACAGGGTGATCCTCGGCTGCGGGGTGCCACTGGGCCCGGCGTTCGGCCGGGTCGATTACTGCCGGGTGGGCAGCGACGTGGCTCTTACGTGGGAGGACCGCTTTCTGAGGTGGCTCGGGTATCGCGAGAGGGTGTCCACGGCAAACGCGCTTCGGAGCGTGATCGGACGTTGGCAGCTGAACGGCAACGTGTTCGGCAGCGATCCCGACGTTTTCATTCTGAGGAGCGAGGGAAACAGGCTCAGCGCGGACCAACGGTACACGCTGTTCCTGCTCAACCACGTGTTCGGGACATTGGTGTTCACGTCTGACGACATCAGCGCCTACTCCACGCAGGAGCTGGAAATGTATCTTTCGCAGTTTCCCGTGGTGGAGAAGCGGATACACCGCGTCGAGCGCTCGGGTGGCGTGGTCCACGTGGAGTTCACCATAGAGGAGAGGCGCTATGAAGTCTTCGCGAACCTCGAGGCGCGCGAGGGAGTGGCCGAACTAGGACCCGGCGTCTATTTCGGTGAGGACGGCTTCGCCCCAGGCGGTGCGCGCATCAACCTGAGGCCATATCAATCCAAGTGTTTCTTGAGGGCCGGTGAGGATGCCTTCTCGGTCGTGGGAAGCACGGGCCACCTGTTTCCCGGATGCGAGGTGTCGAGGATCGCTGTGGATGGCAGCGATATCGTGATCGAGTACCATGAGCGGGCGCGCAGGAGGTGCGACGTGTACGTCGGGGTGCCCGAGGGCGAGGACAGCTACAGGGTCAATGGGGAAACGGTGGTTCCCGAGCGCGTCCTGGGCATGCGGGTGATAAGAGCGCGCAAAGGGGGAAGCAGGTAGTGTCCAAGAGAGAGAAGTGGACCCTAGCCGTCTTGGTCATGATCTCGGTATGGTTGTTCGCGGATCAGAATGCCATGAACCCTGTCGTGCGCGAGATCATGGCTGAGTACCAGATAGACGAGAGGCAGATCGGGATCATAGGCTCGGCGTTCACGATCCTCGGGGCGCTCGTGAGCATGTTCTTCGGGTACTTCACCGATCGTTTCTCGCGCAAGAAGCTGCTCGCGTTCACCGTGCTGCTCGGCGAGATACCTTGCTTCATGACGGGGCTGAAGGCTTTTACCTCCACTTACGAGCAGCTCCTGACCTTGAGAATCCTCACAGGCCTCGGGGTGGGCGGAATCTTCCCGATCACTTTCTCGTTGGTGGGGGACTACTTCAGCACCGAGCACAGGGCTACGGCGGTAGCGTTCGTCAGCACGGCTTGGGGCATCGGTGAGATGCTCGGGCAGGTGATGCCGGGCTTCCTGGCCGGGACATATGGCTGGCGCTTGCCGTTCATGCTCGCTGCGGCCCCGAACTTCGTTCTCGTGCCGGTGTTCCTGATCATAGCCAGAGAGCCCAAGCGAGGGGCTCGTGAGAAGGAGCTTGCTGATCTGTTGGAGCAGGGCTTTGAATACACGGAGAGGATCAAGCTGCGAGACCTCAAGGCCGTGTTCACCAACAAGACGAATCTCTTGGGATTTGTGCAGGGTATACCGGGATCTATCCCGTGGGGGCTCATCCCGTTCTTTCTCATTCCCTTCTACGAAGGCAAGGGCTTCACGAAAGAGTTCGCGACGACGCTTACGCTCATTCTAGGCCTCGGCGCGACTGCGGGAGGGCTCTTGGGCGGATGGGCAGGCGACAGGATATTCCAAAGGCTCCCCAAGGCGCTCCCGCTCTTCTGCGCGGGCGCCGTGCTGGCTGGGGTGGGCCCTGGGTATGTCATCATGAACATGCAGCTCAGGCCGGATATGGGATTGGGAGCGTTGATGATACCGGTCGTCGCGAGCTTCTTGACGGGGGTCATCGTGACGATTCCGTCTGCGAACATCAAGGCCATGCTCATCAACGTAAACCCGCCCGAAAGGAGGGGATCGGTTTTCGGCATCCACAACATCGCAGACAGCCTGGGCAGGGGAATAGGCCCATTCCTAGGCGGCATGCTCATTCGCAGCCACGGCTACCTGTACGCGATGCTGTTCGCGGTCTTTATGTGGATACCGTGCGCCGTGCTGTATGCGGCGATGGCGTTGACTATCGACGGCGATCTCCGGAGCCTGGGGCGGTACTTGCAGGAGAAACGGGCGAAGCTCTCGCGGGCTGGGGTGAGCGCATGAAGGAGTTAGGCAACAGGCGTCGAAAATAAGCTTGTTCGGTGTGAGGCGCGGGAGAGTGTTTGGCCGACTTTGTTTAAATCGTTAATGAACGTCCAGTGAGCTGCGTCATCGGCAGCCGTCCTGCGCCTAATTATGGCGCCACAGGTTTTCGTCTCCTTTCTTGACGGCGTTGGGGTTGCCGGTACGTGCACGACGGGGCGTGGAGGATTCGGCCGTCCTAGGCGCCGAATCCGAACGAGGCGCGGCGGAGGCGCGGCGCCACAAGCGCGCCGTCCCCGGAGGGCAAGGCCGATAGGATAGCCTCAGGCAGGACCGCCCGCCGAAAAGTAGCGCGAACTTTTGGCGACATACTTAGATGAACAAGGCGGGGTGGGCTGGTCGTGCGTGGTGGCGGACGGGATCATGGCGCTCCGCCAGGCCGTGGACGAAGTTGAGAGGCAGCCCATCCAGTTGATGCGTGCACGCTGCCCGCGAGCAACTTGAAGTCGAAGGGGGTGGTGTCGGCTGCAATCAGTCCGGCGGTCGAGGGTCCCGTAGTGCGACGCGGGCCCGAGAGCCGTTGGAACCTCCAGGACCTGCAGGATTCACGTGGCTCGAAGTGGCGCGAGTGTGGAAGAGGATTTGCTCCCGGATACCAATTCGTCAGGAGGGATAGATGATGAGGACGTCGAAGTGCCTCGCTATTCTCGTGGTTGGCCTGACTTTGGTTGCGTGTCTGGGCGCCGTGGCGAGTTCGGCTCCTGCCAGCGGCAAACTCGAGATCTTCTCCTGGTGGGCGGGAGACGAAGGCCCCGCGCTGGAAGCGCTCATTGAGCTCTATGAGAAGCAGCATCCTGGTGTCGAAGTCATCAACTCCACCGTGACCGGCGGGGCCGGCGTAAATGCGAAGGCCGTCCTCAAGACGCGCATGCTGGGCGGCGAACCGCCGGACACCTTCCAGGTTCACGCCGGACAGGAGCTCATCGGCACGTGGGTCGTGGCCGGCCGCATGGAAGACCTCAGCGACCTCTACGCTAAAGAGGGTTGGAAGTCCGTATTCCCTGAGGGGCTCTTGAAACTCCTCAGCACCGACAAGGGCATCTGGTCCGTTCCGGTCAACGTCCACAGGTCCAACGTGCTTTGGTACATACCAGATAACCTCAAGAAGTGGGGGGTAAAAGTCCCTGCCACATGGGACGAATTCCTTTCTATCGCTCCGACGCTCAAGGCGAAGGGCGTGATCCCGCTCTCCCTGGGCGAGAACTGGACCGTCACCCACCTCTGGGAGAGCGTCGCCCTCGCGCGCCTTGGCAAGGACAAGTGGGAAGCACTCTGGCAGGGCAAGCTGTCGTGGAAGAGCCCTGAGGTCGTAGACGTGTGGAGGACGTTCGGGAAGGTGCTCGAGTACACCAACCAAGACGCGCCGTCGCTGTCGTGGCAGCAAGCCACAGACATGGTGGTGAAGGGGCAGGCCGCGTTCAATGTAATGGGGGACTGGGCTGCAGGTTACATGGTCACCACGCTCAAGCTGCAGCCCGGCAAGGACTTTGGTTGGGCGCCCTCACCCGGCACTTCAGGCGTGTTTATGATGCTTTCCGACTCCTTCGGCCTTCCGGTGGGCGCTCCGCACCGTGACAACACCCTCGCGTGGCTGAAGATGCTCGGAAGCCGGGAGGCCCAGGACATCTTCAACCCGCTCAAGGGATCTATCAGCCCACGGGTGGACAGCGACCTGTCCAAGTACAACGCTTACCTCCAAAGCGCTGCCAAGGACTGGAGGACCAACGCCATCGTGGGAAGCCTCATCCACGGGGTGGTAGCGAACGAGCGGTTCATGAACGATTTCGCGACGGTCATCGAGATCTTCCTCAATAGCCGGAATCCTGAGGCTGCGGCGAACGCGGCCCAGGCGATCGCGATTCAGGCCGGCATAGGGAAGTGAGTCATGAGGCGGGCCCGCCGCCACGTGAGACTCACCAGCGTGTCCCGAGGCCCCTTCCGGACACGCGGTGGAGCAGAGCGACGGGCCCGCGAAGCCCGGTGTCAATCTCCGGCGCTCGGCCCGCTGGCGTGCCATGTCGTGGTCATGACGAGCATCGAGCTTCGATAGTCATGGCGGGCATTGAGACCGCGCGGCGGGCCGACGCCGGACTCGGTTGGAAAGGGGTGGGGTTGGTGCGGTCCAGGCGCGACCAGGTCATGGCCATACTCGTCGTGTTGCCATCCCTCGCTCTCCTGGCTGTATTCGTGTACGGCTTCATCGCGCAGACTGTGTATATCTCCCTCACAGACTGGGGCAAGGGAGCTGCCCTCGCGTTGAAGCCCGAGATACATTTCATGGGGGCGTACAACTACCGCGACCTTTTCAGCGGCTTTCTCAACGTGCGCTTCAGGCAGGACATCGTGAACATGCTTTTCTTCACGGTGCTCTTCGTTGCCGCCTCGCTTGCGCTCGGCCTCCTTCTCGCTACCATTCTCGACCAGCGCATCCGGGGCGAAGCGGTCTTCCGCACGATCTTCCTCTTTCCGATGTCGCTTTCGTTCATCGTCACGGGCACTATCTGGCGATGGCTCCTTCAACCCAGGGGCGGCGTGAACGTGCTTCCTACGCTCGTGGGTTTGCGCCCCGCGGACTTCCTCTGGCTCACGAGCCGGGACCAAGTCCTCCAGTTCGACTGGCAGGCGTTGCCTCGACTTGTCGTGATGGTCGTGGCGCTTGCGCTCGTTGCCTGGGCGGCGTGGTCCGCAGCGCGAAGGCGCTTCCGGACGGCCGCCATCACGGGTCTGCCAGGCCTGGTGCTGGCGACGTGGGTCGCTTTGGGAGGGGCGGCGCAATTGAAGGCTCTGCCGTTTCCTGAGCCTCATGGCTTCAACCTGGCGCTTATCGGAGTGGTCGTAGCGGCCGCATGGCAGATGTCAGGATATACCATGGCGCTGTACCTCGCCGGCCTTCGCACCATCCCGGACGAGCTACGCGAGGCGGCGCGGGTGGACGGCGCGAACACACTGCAGGTGTACCGATACGTGGAGCTTCCACTCCTCGCCCCGATCACGTGGAGCGCGATAATAGTGCTCGGACACATCGCCCTCAAGATCTTCGATCTCGTGTTCGCAATGGCAGGACCGGACAACGCCCCTACGAGCGTGCCCGCCATCCTGATGTTCCTGACGACCTTCCGCGGGAACGAGCTGGCGAAGGGCGCGTCCATCGCGGTGATTCTACTGCTCATGGTGTCCGTGCTGATAGTGCCTTACCTGGTCGCATCGTTCCGGACGGGGAGGACTTGATGAACTCATGTACGGGCGCAGTGCAAGAGTAAGCAGATGGTTCTTACAGGCGCTTCTTGTGCTCCTCGCGGTGGTTTACCTCATACCTGTGTACCTCACAGTGATTACGAGCCTGAAAGCGCCCGCGGACATAAACCTCATGACGGCCTGGGTTCCCCCATCGCGTCCTTACTGGGAAAGCTACGTGACGGCGGTCAAGAACTTCGCCCCGTCGCTCAAGAACAGCATAATCCTTTCTGTGAGCGCCACACTTCTCTCTGCGGCGCTCGGCTCCATCAATGGGTACGTGCTCTGCAAGTGGGACTTCCCTGGCGCCCGCTTCGTGTTGCCTCTCGTGGTGTTCGGCATGTTCATACCGTACCAAAGCATCCTTGTACCTCTATTCCAGTTCATGCGGGGGATCGGGCTCTACGGGGGGCTTCCGGGCCTGGTCCTGGTGCACGTCGTGTACGGCCTGCCCATAACCACGCTGCTCTTCCGCAGCTTCTATGCGGAGATCCCCGACGAGCTCCTCGGGGCTGCGTTCATCGACGGCGCCGACTTTTTCGGTATATACAGGTGGCTTATCCTGCCGCTATCAGGCCCGCCTTTCCTCGTGGTGGCGATATGGCAGTTCACGCAGATATGGAACGAGTTCCTTTTCGCGGTAACGCTTGCCCGGCCCGCCTCTCAACCCATAACCGTGGCCTTGGCCAACTTGGCCGGCGGTCAGGCAGTATCGTGGAACCTGCCGATGGCGGGGTCCGTTTTGACGGCGCTGCCAACAGTTGTGGTGTATGTGCTCTTGGGGCGCTATTTCATCCGCGGGCTCCTCGCCGGTGCGCTGAAAGGATGAAGGCGCGGCCGCGAGCGTGCGCGGCTGCGCGGCTGTGCGGCCTTGACGCGTCGGGATTTCTGTGGTATCCTGTGAGTGTCGCGGCATGAGGGCGACGAAGGTTTTGCGGTGGATGTAGCTCAATGGTGAGAGCGCTGGACTGTGGCTCCAGAGGCTGTGGGTTCGAATCCCATCATCCACCCCATCCTGTTGTTACGGGGCTTGTACGCTGGGAAAACGCAAACAGGCGACGGTTGGCATTGCCTAACCGTCGCCTGTTTTCATGTTTTGGGCTGCATTCGTCTGCCCTGGGGTCATTCCGAGGCATTCGGAGTTGTACTACTCCCGGACTCGACGCGTGGCGCGCTCAGGCAGATTTATCCTGCCGTGGCAGGATAGCCCCAGAACCCGTCGAAGTTAGCCACCAATAGCTATTCTGGCTGACGGAACGGGCCCCGGTTCCCGGTATCGGCCGGGTCCGGGGCGCTGCCGAAGAGGTGGCGTGGCAAGATGGCGGGTCAGGGGATGCCTAGTAGAAGCTTGTCCGGAAGGGCTGTGACCCTCGCGGCGGGGCGTAACGTGCCTGAAGACATCGAGCTCGATGACGAGCAGCGGGCCTTCGTTGAGTTTCAGGATGGCTGCGCGGTCCTCCATGCTCCCGTGGGAACGGGCAAAACCCTCGCCCTGGCAGAGCGGACGGCCGAGGCGATTAGGCGCGGGGTGGAGCCGTCTCGCATCCTGTGCCTCACGTTCACCAACCGGGCTGCGGAGGAGCTACGTCAGCGCGTCGCGGTTCACTGCGGCGACCGCGCGAAGAGAGTCGTGGTCCGCACCTTTCACGCGTTGTGCGCGTGGATGCTTCGACTCGAGGCGAAGACGATGGGCCTCCCCTCGGATTTCACCATCTTCGACGACGAAGACTCGGCCGAGATCCTTCGATCCATCCTGAGGCGGACGGCAGGCGAGATATCGCGGCGCGGAGGCCCTCCTGCACCGGTCGTCGTTGCACCGGCGTACAGGCGTGGCGACCGCGAGCCCAAGGTGTCCGACATCTATGATGTCATCGAGAGAGCTAAGAGCGAGGCACCTCATACCGCGCTCTCGCTGGGCACGGTGGCCGACGATGTCTTTCAAGGCCTCACCGCGGCGTACCGCACGCTAGCCGTTGAGTACCAACGCGAGCTCGCGTCCAATCATGCCTTTGACTTCGGGGATCTCGTTTACTTCACCCGTGCGATGCTAGCACTCGTTCCCGGCATCCGGCGCCGCTGGGAATCTCGCTTCTCCATGATCCAGGTGGACGAGATGCAGGATACCCACTTCTCGGAATATGAGATCGTGCGAGCGCTGGCTTGGCGCTCGAGGAACCTCGTTCTTGCAGGCGATTTTGACCAGACCATTTATGAGTGGCGGGGTTCCATGCCCGACAAAGTGCTGAGCAGCTTCCGTGCGGACTTCCCGGGTGCCAGGGACTTCTCGTTCACGCGGAATCACCGGGCGACCCGCGTGCTCGTGGGTTTGGCCGGGTGCGTGGCCCGGGAGTACAGCGTGCGCGGCGTGGCGCAACCAGCCCCGTCAGCCGACGTTGGAGACCCGGTGATCGTGCATTTCGGGCGCGATAGCGAGGCGGAGGCGGACTGGATCGCCCGCAAGATCCGAACTCTCGCCAATGTCGGGCCGGGTGGTGACGCGGCGGGCCGTGTCCCGTATGGGCGGATAGGCGTCCTTACCCGGGCCAACAGCCGGGGAGCGGCCATTTCCGAAGCGCTCCAGAAACACGGCATTCCTCACCTCACCGTGGAGGCATACGAGTTCTTCCGGCGCCAGGAGGTGAAGGATGCCGTGGCGTACCTCCGGTTCCTTTGCAGCCCAGCGGACGGGCGTAGCTTCCGGCGTATCCTGCAACGTCCTCCACGCAACATCGGCGACCGGACCGTTTCACGGGTTCTGGAGGCAGAACAGGCCGGCCTGCGTCTCCCCGATATGGTGGCCGAATCGACCCTTACCACAGGAGATCCATTTGGCACGTTCCTCGCTGCGCTCGGGGGAGGCGTCGTCACCGTGTTCGACACGGAGACCACCGGGCTCGACCCGGCCTCTGACGAGATCGTGGAGCTCGCGGCTGTCAGGTTGGAAAAGGGCAAGGCGACAGCGCGATTCCACCGGTATTTGAGAAACACGGTGAGCGTCGGCGAGTCGGAAGAGGTCCACGGGCTTTCCGACTCGTTCCTTGCGTCAAACGGCGAGGATCCGCGGCGTGCGCTCGAAGAGTTCGATCGTTTTGCAGCGGGCAGTGTGCTCGTCGGGCACAACGTGGGCTTCGACGCGCGCATGCTCGCGGCGTACCGGCAACGCCTGGGCCTCGGGACGGGTGGCCTCGCCGAGTACATCGATACTCTTGAAATGGCCCGACGCTTTCTGGGCGGTGACGACTTTTCCCTTGAGGCGCTGTGCCGGAGGCTGAACGTGGCGGCGTTGCCCACGCATCGGGCGGCGGACGACGTTGAGGCGACCTGCAGCATTATCACGTGTCTCGCGCCGCTCGTGAGAGCCACGGCCCCCGAAAGGATGCGCGCGGTGAAGGATGTAGGTGCCGCGTTCTCGTCTCTCGCGCAAGAGGTGGCTAGGCTGCGCCGGGAACTGGGTCGACTGCGACCTCACGAGTTGCTCGACCGGGTGCTCAACGAGTCGGGGCTGCGCGAGTACTATGCGAGAGACCCCGAGAGAGCGCGACGCCTCGCCAACCTCGAAGAGCTCCTTCGCGTCTTCAAGAATCGCGATTCCGCAGACTTGGACGCCCTTTCGTCCCTCGAGTCGCTTCTCGGCTTCGTGGCGCTCGCAAGAAACGTGGATCGTCTGGATCCCAACGACGAGCGCGTGAGGGTGCTCACCGTCCACCAGGCGAAGGGGCTCGAGTTCGACATCGTCTTCGTGGCGGGCTTGTCGGAGCATGAATTCCCCTCGTACCCCGCGCTCAAGGAAAGGAAAGGCGCGGAAGAGCGTCGGGTGTTTTACGTCGCGATAACCAGGGCGAGGAAGGCGCTTTTCCTTACCGGGCACGCGGCCAACAACGGAAAGCCCCGTGGGCCCAGCCCGTACTTCACCTTCCTCGCCTCGCTCGGCGGGGCGTGGCGCGAAGAGGGCTCGACGGAAGTCACCAAGTGGCTTCGCGGCGTGCCTCGGAACACAAGATGACAAGCGGCTACCCCATGAAGCGCACGATCACCGCTACGATGCCAGCCGTTGCGAGGATGCTGAGGAGGCTCACGAGCCAGGAATCAACGCGACCCGGGTTGATTATGAGCTGCCGGTGCCACCAGCGCCTTGCTCTTCGAGCGAGTTCCATCCCATTTCACCCCGATCCCATTGGTGTGCCCGCGGACCTGCAGGGGCGAAATAACCGGCCACACACCTAAACAGGTGCGTGGCCGGTCTCGCTATTCGCTCCCGCGGCCCGAAGCGACCGCTTATAGGGCCGTGATCATAGCGTCCACGCACGTCCCATTGCAGGACGCAAAGTTGTTGTCTGTATATTCGAATGACTCGATGCTATATGCAACATAGGCTATATTGATTCTCGTAAAAGTATTTCGCTGCCTCCGTCACATATCCTTCTACAGGGAACAGCTTTCTACCCCGAAAACGGGCGGCGGTCGCTAGCCTCATCTTCTTGATGGCGGCGGCAGCCCGCCGTCACGGACGACTGTCTTGAAAGTAGCACTCAGTTGTCGTTTTCAATCCCTCCGTGGCGGCGGCACCTGGCCACCATGGGCGACTACCTTGAAAACGATCGATGGCTGCCATCTACATCCTTTCGATGGGGTCAGCCGCAGGCTGGCATAGACGACTTGGACGAAAGCCTTAGGAGTTCCGAACCAGCCGCCTACCGGGTAGGAGCACACGAGATCCCCGTCAGGGCAAGGTAGGTCGGCTAGGGCTGCCTTTACAACGTCCTGCACGCGTGTTAGAATACCAACGGCCGAAGGAGTCGCACGACACTGCCTCGGCGGTCGCTGGATCGGCGCCTACCGAGGTATTGTTTTTGTGCGTTGCGCTGAACCGCGGCGGAAGGCGGACGAAGGACAATCGAAGAGGAGGGAGGCTGCCGATCGCCCGGGGCGGCAAGGTCCCGTGGCTTCGTGGCGGCGAATATGGTGAAGGCTGCGGTGGAGAGAATAGAGGGGAACTTCGCTCACTTGGATATCGAGGTGGATGAGGCCCAGGTCGACCGGGCGCTCAACGAGAGCTATCGGAGGCTGGCCCAGCGCGTCACGGTGCCCGGTTTCCGGAAGGGCAAAGTCCCGCGCCAGATCCTTGAGATGAGGTTGGGCAAGGGGGCGCTGTACGAGGATGCGTTGAAGCGCCTCGTGCCGACCGGGTACGTGGAGGCCGTGAGACAAACGGGCATCGACCCCGTGGACGAGCCCGATTTCGACATAGAGCAGATCGAAGAGGGGAAGCCGCTTAGATTCAAGGCGAAGGTGCTCGTGAGGCCGGAGGTGAAGCTCCCGGACTATCGCGCCATACGGGTGGAGAAGACGGTCCCCGAGGTCGGCGACGACGAGGTTGACCGTTACATTGAGGTTCTCCGTAGAAACCGGGCCACGGCAGAGCCGGTTGCCCGCGATACCGTGGAGGCGGGGGACCTCGTCACTGTGGACCTCAAGCTCGTCTCGGACGGCAAGCCTCTTGAGGTGAGAGGCGGCGGCAAGGATCTAACCGTGGAGGCAGCGCCAAAGCAGGATCTTCCAGGACTTGGTGAGGGCCTCATCGGGCTGAAGCGCGGCGAGGCGCGGGCGATCGAGACCACCGTGCCGGAGACTTACCCGGACAAGGCTTTTGCGGGAAAACCAGCGCAGGCGCATGTGACCATCAAGGATATCCGGGTCAGGAAGCTGCCTGAAGTGAATGACGAGTTCGCCAAAGCCGTGGGCGGCTACGACAGCCTGGACGCCATGAGGCGAGACATCCGGGAGCGACTTCAGAAATCGGCGCAGAGCCGGGCCGAGGTGGAATACAGAAAGGCGGTCGTGGATAGAATCACGCAGGAAGCCGAGGTGGATGTCCCTGAGGCCCTCGTGGATCGTCAGGTGAACTCCATGATCATGGATCTCACTCAGAACCTTGCCCAGCAGGGCATGACGCTCGAAGGATACCTGGACGCGTGCGGCATGGACGAGGAAGCGCTCAGGCGAAGTTATCGGGATGAGGCTAGGGCACTGGTCAAGGCCGATCTGGTGCTTGATGCCATAAGCAAGGCGGAAGGATTTGCCGCCAGTCGCGACGAAGTAGACTCGCGAATCGCCGAGATCGCATCTCGTCAAGGCCGGCCCGTCGACGAGGTACGGGAACTCTTGACAAGGACAGGGCGTATTCACAATATAGAAGAGACAATAGTCAGGGAGAAGACGATAGATCGATTGGTTCAGCTCGCGGGCGGCGCGGGCGACGCCAGTGGCGAGTGAGCGCGAGAACCGACATATGATCAGGATGCAAGGGAGGAGGGGTCGATCGTGAATCTTGTCCCGATCGTCGTAGAGCAGACCAACCGCGGGGAACGGGCTTACGATATATACTCGAGGCTTCTGAAGGACAGGATCATCTTCATCGGCGGCCCAATAGACGATGACGTCGCAAACCTCGTCATCGCCCAGATGCTGTTCCTCCAGGGAGAGGATCCGGACAAAGACATCAACCTTTATATCAACAGCCCTGGCGGCGTGGTCACGTCCGGGCTGGCCATATACGACACGATGCAGTACATCAAGCCTGATGTCGCCACCACGTGTATCGGCATGGCCGCCAGCATGGGGGCGCTCCTCCTGGCGGCGGGCACGAAGGGCAAGAGGTACGCACTCCCATACTCAAGAGTGATGATCCATCAGCCGCTTGGTGGAGCCCAGGGTCAGGCCACCGACATCGAGATACAGGCGAGGGAGATCGTCAAGCTGCGCGAGATAACACAGCAGATCCTGGCGAAGCATACAGGACAGCCCATGGAGAAGATAGCGGCGGATACAGACAGGAATTTCTTCATGTCGGCTGAGGAGGCGAAGGCTTACGGCATCGTAGACGAGATCTTCAGGACCAAGAAGAAGTAGGGGGTGGTAGGGTGTTCAAATTCGGCGACGAAAAAGGCCAGCTCAAATGCTCGTTTTGTGGCAAGGCTCAGGATCAGGTGAAGAAGCTCATAGCCGGGCCTGGCGTCTATATTTGCGACGAGTGTATCGAGCTCTGCAATGAGATCATCGAGGAAGAGCTGGGCGAAGAAGCGGATGTCGAATTGGGCAACATCCCGAAGCCCAAGGAAATCAAGGAGATCCTGGATCAATACGTCATCAGCCAAGAGGATGCCAAGAAGACCCTAGCGGTGGCGGTGTACAACCATTACAAGCGGATCGGCGCGAATGCGCGGGTCGACGACGTGGAGCTTCAGAAGAGCAACATCCTGCTGCTCGGCCCCACGGGCGTCGGGAAGACGTTGCTCGCACAAACGTTGGCAAAGATCTTGAATGTGCCCTTCGCGATCTCCGACGCCACCTCGCTCACAGAGGCGGGTTATGTCGGCGAGGACGTGGAGAACATTCTGCTCAGGCTGATCCAGGCGGCCGATTACGACATCGAGAAGGCTGAGAAGGGCATCGTCTACATCGACGAGGTTGACAAGATAGCGCGGAAGTCCGAGAACCCGTCGATCACGCGCGATGTGTCCGGCGAGGGCGTGCAACAGGCTCTCCTGAAGATCCTCGAGGGCACGATCGCGAGCGTCCCTCCGCAGGGTGGTCGAAAACACCCGCACCAGGAGTTCATCCAGATAGACACGACGAACATCTTGTTCATATGCGGGGGAGCATTCGAGGGGCTTGAGAAGATCATACAGAACCGAATAGGAAAGAAAACGCTCGGCTTCGGGGCGGAACTCCGGCCCAAGGTCGATGCGAACATCGGCGATATCCTGAGGCAGGTCATGCCTGAAGACCTCCTCAAGTTCGGGCTCATTCCCGAGTTCATAGGCAGGCTGCCCGTGGTGGTGCCGCTTGACGCTCTCGACGAGCGCGCCCTCGTGAGGATACTCACAGAACCGAGGAATGCGCTTGCGAAGCAGTACAAGAGGATGTTCGAGCTGGACGGCGTGGAGCTAGAGATCACCGAGGATGCGCTCGTGGCCGTGGCCAAGCAGGCCATAACGCGCAACACCGGGGCGAGGGGGCTGCGCTCCATCCTGGAGAAGATCATGCTCGACATCATGTACGAGGTCCCATCACGGACAGATGTCAAGAAGGTCGTCGTGACCAAGGAAGTGGTGGAGGGCCTGGCGAAGCCTACCTTGGTGTTGCAGGAGCGGAAGACGGCGAAGAAAAGGGAAGAAACCGCATAGCAAGACAGGGGGCCACGTTGTCTGGCTCCTCTGGGTTGTGACGGGAGGCCTGGCAAAGGCCTCCTTTCTTTTTGATGTTTTGGCCTTGCACTTAAGCGCTGGCGCCATGGACATAATAAGCGTGAGAAACACCCATCCAGCATGGCAGAGGCGGCTTTCCCATGGACTTCGCAAGCAACGTGTTCGGGCTCATCAACCTCTTCTTCGGGATCGTCATAGGCCTGTACTTCTGGAACCTCCTGAGAACGCAGCAGGGGAACAGGATCGCTGTGGACCGGGAGTCCCGCAAGGAGATGGAGAAGCTCCAAAAGCTGCGGAGCATATCCCTCACGGAGCCATTGTCAGAGAAAACCCGGCCTACGACGCTCAAGGATATCATTGGGCAAGAGGAGGGGCTCCGGGCGTTGCGGGCTGCTCTCTGTGGACCCAACCCGCAACATGTGATAATGTACGGACCCCCGGGTGTGGGCAAGACAGCCGCTGCAAGGGTCGTTCTGGAGGAGGCAAAGAAGAACCCGCGCTCGCCTTTCAAGCAGTGGGCGAAGTTCGTTGAGGTGGACGGCGCCACCTCCAGATTCGACGACCGGGGGATAGCGGACCCCTTGATAGGATCGGTCCACGACCCCATATACCAGGGCGCTGGTCCGCTGGGGATAGCGGGCATCCCGCAGCCCAAGCCAGGGGCGGTGACGAAGGCCCACGGCGGCATCCTCTTCATTGACGAGATCGGCGAGCTTCATCCAGTTCAGATAAACAAGCTGCTGAAAGTGCTTGAGGACAGAAAGGTCTTCCTGGAGAGCGCCTACTATAGTTCGGAGGACCCGAATATCCCACAGCACATCCACGACATATTCCAGAACGGCCTCCCGGCGGATTTCCGCCTGGTCGGCGCGACTACGAGGTCTCCGGAGGAGATCCCGCCGGCGATCCGGAGCAGGTGCATCGAGGTCTTCTTCAGGGCCCTGACCCCGGACGAGGTCGGGATCATCGCCGCGAACGCGGCTCAGAAAGCTGGCTTCGTGCTAGAGACGGGCGCGCTCGAGGTCATTAAGAAATACGCCTCCAACGGGCGCGACGCCGTGAACATCCTTCAGATCGCGGGTGGCGCCGCGCTCACATCAGGGCGGCAGGTCGTCACCAGGGCGGACGTGGAGTGGGTGGTGAATTCGGGTCAGTACTCGCCGAGGCCTTTCAAGAAGGTTCCCTCGGCTCCTCAAGTCGGGTACGCAAACGGGCTTGCTGTGTACGGCGCGATGAATGGGATGCTCGTGGAGATCGAGGCCACAGCCGTGCCCGTGGAGAGAGGCACTGGCAAAGTCATCACGACCGGCCTCATCGACGAGGAGGAGATGGGCGAGACCGGGCGGATAATGCGGCGGAAGAGCATGGCGAGGGGCTCCGTGGAGAACGTCATCACCGTCCTGCGCAAGTTCCTCGCGGTAAGGCCGGAGGACTACGACATCCACGTGAACTTCCCGGGAGGGATCCCGCTCGACGGGCCTTCGGCAGGGGTGGCCATCGTGACGGCTATCTACTCGGCCATCACCCAGAGTGCTGTGGACAACGAACTGGCCATGACCGGAGAGGTGTCAATACGGGGCTATGTGAAGCCAGTCGGCGGGATCGTGGCCAAAGTCGAGGCCGCGGCGTTGGCCGGGGCCAAGAAAGTCCTGATCCCGCGCGACAACTGGCAGGAGAGCTTCGGCGGGAGGGAAGACATCACCGTCGTGCCTGTGGACCGCATCGAAGAGGTGGTACAGGCGGCGATGGTCGTCGAGACAGGGACGCTCTCAGGGTGTCTTGGGACCGGCACCCGGCCTCAGCAGGCAGTTGCTGCAGGCGTGTCTGCAGGTTGCTAGAGTCTCCTCGTTGTTACAGAAACTGACAGCTGCCCCGCGTTGACATAATGCCTGCTTCTGTGATAGCCTTGCCTGTGAGGCAGGGCTTTCCTCGTTTTCTCGTTGTTGTGTTCGGCCAGCCATTGGATGCTCAGCCACTGGACGCCATCCATTCACCACGCCCGCACTGTCAGATCAGGCGCAGCGCATCGTGAACCGGGACGGCCCAGAAGGGACGCAGGGGAAGTGGGTGCGGCCCGCCCGCGCAGCCAAGGGCAGGAATCGGACAGGCCGGGCAGAATACACTGACTAGTGAGAGCGCCCGGGCCGGCCGCGGATCGCCGAGCATCCCATCGGGACGCGGGGACGCGGGCACGCGGCGCGGTGCCGCTCGTGGTGTGAAGCGGGGACGAGTCCACCTGAGTAGCCGAGGAGGTGCAGATGCAGCATGCCAAAGGACGAAACCAAAGCAGCAAGAACGAGGGACTTGGTACCTCTTCTCCCATTGCGTGGCGTGATCGTGTTTCCGTTCATGACCGTTCCGCTCGACGTGGGCAGAGATAGGTCTGTGGCCGCGCTCGAAGACGCGATGATGAATGACAGGCTCATCCTTCTTGCGGCTCAGAAGCAGGCCAAGGTGAACGAGCCAACGCCGAAGGAGATCTACGAGGTCGGCACGATTTCTGAGGTCAAACAGCTCGCCAGGTACCCGGACGGCACCATCAGGGTGCTGGTCGAAGGCGTGCAACGCGCGAGGATCGCCGAGTACACGCAGGTCGATCCGTTCTACAAGGTGAGAATCGAGCCCCTCGAGGTTTCCGAGCGCATGACCAAGGAGACCGAAGCCCTCATGCGCAGCGTTCTTGGGTACTTCGAGTCCTACGTCAGAGTCGGCAAGAAGATACCCACCGAAGTGCTGGCATCCGTCCAAACAATAGAAGACCCAGGGAGACTCGCTGACGACATAGCGGCCCATCTGCCTCTGCGAACGGAGGACAAACAGAAGGTGCTCGAGGCTGCGTCTCCCAGGCTTAGGCTGGAGAGACTGTGCGCCATCTTGCTCAAGGAAATGGAAATCCTCGAGCTTGAGAAGAAGATCAACTCGCGCGTGCGAAAGCAAATGGAGAGGACCCAGAAGGAGTATTACCTCCGCGAGCAGATGAAGGCCATACAGAAGGAGCTCGGCGAACGGGACGACAAGTCCCAGGAGGGCGAGGAATACCGCGAGAAGATCGCTGCCGCGGACCTGCCCAAGGAAGTCGAGGAACGGGCGCTCCGTGAGGTGGAGAGGCTCGAGAAGATGCCTCCCATGGCTGCGGAGGCTGTCGTGGTGCGAACCTATCTTGACTGGCTCTTGGCTCTCCCATGGACACGCAAAACCCAGGACCGCTTGGATATCGAGGCCGCGGCCAAGGTCCTTGACGAGGATCATTACGGCTTGGAGAAGGTCAAGGAGCGCATCCTTGAGTTCCTGGCCGTCCGCCAACTTACAAGCAAGCTCAAGGGCCCGATCCTCTGCCTCGTCGGGCCGCCTGGCGTGGGCAAGACCTCCCTTGGCAAGTCCATAGCTCGGGCGCTTGACAGGAAATTCGTCAGGTTCTCGCTGGGCGGCATAAAGGATGAGGCCGAGATCCGCGGGCACCGTCGCACATACGTAGGTGCGCTCCCTGGCAAGATCATCCAGGCCATGCGTCAAGCTGGCTCGAAGAACCCGGTGATCCTCCTCGACGAGGTAGACAAGATGAGCTACGACTTCCGGGGAGACCCTTCGTCGGCGCTTCTCGAGGTCCTTGATCCTGAGCAGAACTTCGCGTTCGGCGATCACTACATCGAGATCCCGTTCGACCTGTCCGACGTCATGTTCATAACGACGGCGAACGTGCTCCATGCCATCCCCAAGCCGCTTGCGGACCGCATGGAGATCATTTCCATACCAGGCTACACCGAGGAAGAGAAGGTGCAGATCGGCCTGCATTTCCTCGTGCCGAAGCAGTTGAAGGAGAACGGGCTCGAGCGATACAACATCGAGTTCACCGAGGACGCCATAAGGACGATCATCAGGCAGTACACCCGGGAGGCGGGGGTGCGCGGGCTCGAGAGGGAGATCTCCTCGATATTGAGGAAGATCGCGAAGAAGGTGGTGAGCGCGCCGTCTGACGCCGAGGGCGCTCGCATAGTTGTGGGGCCAGCCGACGTTGAAGGGTACCTCGGCATACCGCAGTACAGGTACGGCGTCGCCGAGTCCGAGGACAGGGTGGGCGTTGCGACCGGTCTCGCTGTTACAGAGGTGGGCGGGGATATCCTGGCCATCGAGGTCTCGGTTATGAAAGGTACCGGGAAGCTCACGCTCACGGGCAAGCTGGGCGAGGTGATGAAGGAGTCCGCGCAGGCCGGCTTCACGTACATCAGGTCCCGCGCGGATGATCTCGGGATAGACCCCAATTTCTATCAGGACCGGGATGTGCACATCCACGTGCCTGAGGGCGCTATACCGAAGGACGGGCCCTCCGCCGGGATCGCGATGGCGACCGCCCTCGCGTCCGCCCTTTCTGGCAGGCCGGTGAGGTGCGACATCGCCATGACCGGCGAGATCACCTTGCGGGGAAGGGTCCTGCCTGTGGGCGGCGTGAAGGAGAAAGTCGTAGCGGCGCACCGGGCGGGGGTTTTCACGGTGGTGCTTCCCAGCGAGAACCGCAAGGACACCGAGGAGATCCCGAAGAGCGTCCTCGACGACATGAAGCTGGTATTCGTGGAGCACATGGACGAAGTGCTCGACGTCGCGCTTCAGCGCCGGGACGAGCTGTGCGAGGGGCAGCGGAACGCGGAGGACGAAGAAGAGCGGGTGCTGCCAGCGATTGTTCAGGACGGTCCGCCCGCACCGGTCCCGGACCAGCTCTACTACGAGTCCTGCTAAGTGAGGACGTGGAGATACCCCCGATTTCCCGAAGCTAGCTGTGTCACGTGTTCCTGAGGATGGGCCGCCCGTTCATGGGCGGCCCGTTTCGGCGGCCCGTTTCGCTTTCGATCCCTCGATTTGCTCCGGAACGGCCTGCCCGCACCTCGCACGGTTGCACTGCCACCTGCGCCCCCGCGAGTTCCGCCCGCCCACGGCTTCCCGCTTCCCTCTCACGTTTGGTGGGGCAGGAATCCGGAGCATCGAGTAGAATACCATAGGGAAAACTAGGGAACCTAAGTGCGGGAAGCTGCCGAACATCTGAGTGGGGGAGGCGGCACATTTTTCGGCCGCGCGTATGCAGTGGGTGCATAATTATGCATAGCTGCATAGATGCGGCCGAGCGGGCTGGTCATCCAAGCATGCGTGAGGCAACGGTGGCACGAGGCGCGCCGCTCGCGGTTCGGTGCGGCCAGTTGACAGAGTATGCAGCGAGTAGGCTGCGGCTGCCGGTTCGGTGCTGCGCAGCTCACCAGGAACTATGCAAGGGGGAGTGATCGCAGTGGACGATGTCACGGTGGTGTGTTGGGGGCTCGGTGCGATGGGCTCCGGCATGGCGAGAGCCCTGCTAGAGCGTAAAGGAGTCAGGATCGTTGGGGCCGTAGCCTCGAGGCCAGAGAAAGCAGGGCGCGATCTGGGGGAGGTACTCGGGGTTGGACGCGAGCTTGGCGTGAGGGTCACGAGCAATCCGGAGGAAGCCCTCGAGGCGGGCGCGGACGTGGTGCTTCACGCCACCTCGTCGTTTGCGAAAGAGATCTATCACCAGCTGGACGCGGCCATGGCCGCGGGGTCGGATGTCATCACGGTGGCGGAGGAGATGGCGTATCTCTGGCAAACCGACCCGAAGCTTGCTGCAGAGATCGACCAGCTTGCGCGCAAGTACGGGGTGAGCGTGCTCGGCACGGGCATCAATCCAGGGTTTGTCCTCGATACTCTCATAATCGCTCTCACCGGCATCTGCACCGGGGTCAGAAGAGTGAAGGCCAGGCGCGTCAACGACCTCTCTCCTTTCGGGCCGACGGTCATGCGAACCCAGGGCGTGGGCACCACCGTCGAGGAGTTCAGAGATGGGCTTGCTAAAGGCACCATAGTCGGACACATCGGGTTTGTCCAGTCATGCGGTATGATCGCGGATGCGCTCGGGTGGAAGCTTGACGAGATCCGGCAGACCCGCGAGCCCATCGTCTCGGCCACGAGGCGCAAGACGCCTTACGTCGACGTGAAGCCGGGGATGGTTGCGGGCTGCAACCACACGGCTCATGCCTTCATGAACGGGGAGGAAGTGATCACCCTCGAACATCCGCAACAGGTTCTGCCGGGTCTGGAGGGCGTGGAGACCGGGGACTACATCTGGATCGAAGGCACCCCGCCCGTGAACCTAGCGATAAAGCCGGAGATCCCGGGCGGCACCGGCACGATCGCCATCGCGGTGAACATGATCCCGCATGTGTTGAATGCGGAGCCCGGCCTTGTCACCATGAAAGACCTGCGTGTGCCCGCGTGCTTCATGGGAGACATAGCGAAGCTCGCCCGGGGGGAGGGAGGACGCAGGGAGCATGTGTGACGTGAACGTTCCGGAGTCAGAAAACAGCAAGCGCGTGCGGTCCGGGGAGTACGTGCAGGTGCACTCGATCATTCTGAAACCTGGCGAGCGGGCCCCGCAAGTCCCCGAGGACACCCAGAAGGTTCCTTTGGAGCTGCGAATCAAGGGGTATCTGGACCACGACGCGCTCGTTGGAGATGAGGTGACGATCACCACGGTGCTTGGGAGAAAGGTCAGGGGACGGCTGGTCGCGGTGAATCCTCCGTACCCCCATTCCTTTGCTAGGCCCGTGCCCGAGCTCCTCCACATTGGCGAGGAACTATGGGGGCTTCTCGGCGCACGGGAGGCCGGGAGGAACAAAGAGGGTGGTGAACCGTGATGCCCGGCACGAGTTACGCGGATGTCATGGCGAGGCGCCAAGACATCATGAGATCGGCGGTGGGCATCGACTACGAGAAGTTCGAGCTCGGCGCGATCGCCTTTGATTACGAGGGGATGATGGACGAGGTCGGGTACACGCTCGACGAAGTCCACGCCATCCAGGAAGAAACGAGCGTCGGGCGAACGCCCCTGGTCGAGCTCCGCAACATCACCGAGGTGGTGCGGCGGATATCCGCTCCTGGCAAGGGCGCCCGGATCCTGGTGAAAGACGAATCTGCGAATCCGTCGGGGAGCTTTAAGGACAGGCGCGCGTCGGTATCCGTGTACTGTGCCAAGAAGAAGGGGTATCCAGGGGTCATAGCCGCAACCAGCGGCAATTACGGGGCAGCCGTGGCGTCGCAGGCCGCTAAGCATGGCCTCAAGTGCATCATTGTGCAAGAAACCTACGATTCGAAGGGGCGCGGCCAGCCCGAGATCATTGAGAAGGGACGGGCGTGCGAAGCGTACGGGGCCGAAGTCCACCAGCTCACAGTGGGGCCCGAGCTCTTCTACGTCTTCCTGAGGCTCCTCGAGGAGACAGGTTTCTTCAACGCTTCCCTCTATACGCCGTTTAGCGTCGCGGGCATCGAGACCCTCGGGTACGAGGTGGGCACGGAGACGCTGCGGATGACAGGGCGCTTCCCGGATGCGGTCATCGTGACCCACGCGGGCGGCGGGAATGTTACCGGAACGGCGCGGGGTCTCCGCAAGGCGGGGTGCCGGCACACTCAGGTCATCGCTGCGAGCGTCGACCTTCTCGGGCTTCACATGGCCAGCGACACCGATTTCAACAGGAAATCCTTTACGACCGGGCACACGGGCTTCGGGATTCCATTTGCGACGTGGCCGGATAGGGCGGATGTTCCTCGAAACGCCGCGAGGCCCCTGCGCTACATGGACAGGTACGTCACCGTGACCCAGGGCGAGGTCTTTTACGTCACCGAGATGCTGGCGAAGCTCGAGGGGATGGAGCGAGGTCCCGCGGGGAACACGTCGCTCGCCGCTGCCATCGCCGTAGCGCGGGAGATGGATCGCGACCAGGTGGTGGTCGTGCAGGAGACCGAGTACACGGGAGCAGGGAAGCACCCTTATGCGCAGCTTTCGTTCGCGCGCGAGATGGGGATCGAGATTAGACGCGGGGATCCCCGCGAGAACGTCCCCGGAAAACGGATAGTCATACCTCTTCACCCGTCGCAGATCCACGTCAAGGACGTATCCCTCGCCGACATGCGCAGGTCCTACATACGGAATGCCTTGTCTTGCGCAAAAGGTCGGCAGATATCCGCGGAGGACGTGAGGTTCCTCGCTGATGATACCAATTCGACCGTGGGCTTCGTCGAGGAAACCATCCGCGAGCTGCAAAGGGGAGGGGAGGTCCCAGAGTGATGGTTCGGCCTGATGATTTCGAGGAGAGGCGTCGGCATCTCGCCGGCATGAGCGATGAAGAGCTCGCGAGGTACTTTTGGGAGCTGGCGGACAAAGTGGTGCAGCCTTTGGTGGAGCTTGCGCGCACCCACACTTCACCCTCGATTGAAAGGTCGGTTCTCCTCCGGATGGGGTTTTCCAGCCTGGAGGCGAAAGCCATCGTGGATAGGTGCGTCGAGAGAGGCCTTCTCGGCAAGGGCGCGGGCCACGTGGTGTGGAAGCTCGCGACCGCCCGAGGGATGAGTGTGCGCGAGGCCGGCGTCGCCCTGGCCGAGGGCAGGATGTGGGACGAGGCTGTGAGCCTCTTCGGTGCCGGGAGGTGAGGCGACGTGGCTGGAGCGACGCTGCGGCCCGACGAGAAGCTGGACGTGCGGGAGATCCTCCGCGATCTCGAGCATTACAGACCCAGGCGGCGAGGCTGGGTCTGGCGTGAGAAGCTACCGCCCGGCACAAAGGTCGGACCATTCGAGTACCGCCAGATATCGCGCCCACTGGATCGATCTGTGGCGCTTCCTGCGGCGAAGTACTTCGGTGGCATAGACCCCCAGCCAGAGGTGGTCGTGACCACGGAGATCGCGTCGGGCCGGTTCGAGGATGACATAAGGCGGATGAGGATGGCGGCCTGGCACGGGGCGGATCACATAATGGTCATCCGCACCATCGGTCAAAGCCATTTCGACGGGCTCATCGAAGGCACTCCGGAAGGGGTGGGCGGTGTCCCTATCACGCGAAAACAGGTGCGTGCGACGCGCAAGGCACTGGATCTCATCGAGGACGAAGTAGGCCGGCCGATAAACTTCCACTCGTATGTGAGTGGTGTGGCGGGCCCAGAGATCGCCGTGCTTTTCGCCGAGGAGGGCGTGAACGGCGCACACCAGGACCCGCAGTACAACGTGCTGTACAGGAACGTCAACATGTACCGGTCATTCGTCGACGCGGCGGTGGCCAAGACCTTGATGCAATGGGCCGGCATGGCGCAGATCGACGGAGCGCACAATGCGAACGCCACTGCCCGTGAGGCGTGGAAGGTCACGCCTGAGCTGATGGTGCAGCATGCCATCAACTGCGCCTATTCAGTGAAAGTTGGGATGGCGAAGGAGAACATATGCCTGTCCACCGTCCCTCCTGCGGCCCCGCCTGCGCCAGAGATGCGCCTGGATCTGCCGTATGCTGTGGCCCTTCGCAGGCTCTTCGCAGGGTACAGGTTCCGGGCCCAAATGAACACGAAGTACATAGAATCGTCCACGCGCGAGGCGACCGTCACCCACGCTCTTAACCTCGTGTTATCGAGGCTCACAAGCGCCGACATCCAGAGCACCATCACGCCTGACGAGGGACGGAACGTCCCCTGGCACTACAACAACATCGCTGCCCTGGCCACCGCCAAACAGGTGCTCATCGGGCTTGACGGGCTGCGAGACATGGTGAAGCTTGACGACGACCCCAACGGCGAGCTGGAGCGGAAAGCGCGCGAGATCACCGAGCGGGCGGTATTGTTCCTCGAGGAGATCTTGGACGTCGGCGGGTACTTCGAGGCTGTGCGGCAAGGCTTCTTCGTCGACTCCGGAATGTATCCGGAGCGCAACGGCGACGGGATAGCGCGAGACCCCGAGGGGGGCGTGGCGGCAGGGACCATAGTGCCGCGCGACGCAGACTATATGGCACCGGTGTGCGCTCACTTCGGTGACAACCATCTCCCCGAGGGAACGAGGGCGGACCGGCCATGCGATCTCATCGGGGGATGCACTCTGTGCAACCCCGACAAGATAGTATACGTCGATGAACTTGACCCCACGGACAACGTCGATACGAGGCTCGCGACGCTGGAGGCCGGGCCGCCGGGCCTGGTTTATCCTGAGGTCGAGTGGGCTGCGGACCGGGTCGTGACCATGACCATGTTCTGGCCGATCGACGAGGCCCGCGCAGAGGCGGCGGCGCTCGAGACCGCGCGCAGGCTCGGACTGGAGGAGCCCAAGGTCATCCACAAGGAGGTCATGCATCCAGCGGAGGGCACCCTGGTGGAAGTGAAGGGCAGGGTGACGTTCGGGATAGACCTCGCGAGCCTCAAGACGCCAGAGTCACAAAAGCCTCTTTCGCCTGACGAAATCAGGGAGTTCGTGAGGCGGAGAGGAGGCGTCAAGGTCGTCGCGGCCACGGTGGGCCAGGACGAGCACTCTGTCGGGCTCCGGGAGATACTAGACATAAAGCACGGCGGGCTTGAGGGCTTCGGGATCGAGTGCCATTACCTGGGAACGTCCTGCCCTGTTGAAAAACTCGTGAACGCGGCGATCGAGGTCGGTGCCGACGCGATCCTCGCAAGCATGATAATCACCCATGCCGATGTCCACAGGATGAACATGAAGAAGCTCGCTAGCCTGTGTGTCGAAAAGGGTATCCGCGACAGGGTGCTTTTGGTCGCCGGCGGCACCCAGGTCACGCGGGACATCGCAACCGAATCAGGAATGGACGCCGGGTTCGGGCGCGGGACCCGCGGCATAGACGTAGCCACCTTCCTCGTGCGGACGCTCCAAGAAAAGGAGGCGCACTCAGAGGGCAGAAACGACCCAGGCCCAGGCGGAGGCTCGAGCGAGGGCACGGATTCGGGGGCCCCGGCATGTTAAACGTAGACGCATTGATTGCAGAGATCGGGAGCACTACGACTCTGGTGAACGCCTTCGACGGGCTTGGCGGGCCGAATCCGGTGTTCCTGGGGCAAGGCCGGGCGCTCACGAGCGTTCGGCAAGGCGACGTCTGGCTGGGCCTGGAAAGGGCCATGGAAGATCTCGCTCGCTGTCTCGGCGCGGAGAAAGTAGGGTACAAGTTGCTCCTCGCCACGTCGAGCGCGGCGGGTGGCCTCAGGATGACCGTCCACGGGCTCGTATACGACATGACGGTCAAGGCCGCAAAGGAAGCCGCGCTCGGGGCCGGCGCGATCCTGAGGATGGTGACCGCGGGACCGCTGTCTGACACCGACCTGGCCAGGCTCCGCGAGGTTCGGCCGAACATCATCCTGCTCGCCGGGGGTGTGGATTTCGGCGACAGGGACACGGTTCTTCGCAACGCCCGGCTCATCGCTGCGGCGCGCATGGGCGCGCCCGTGATATACGCGGGCAACAGAGCTATCCAGGGCGAGGTAAAGGCCATTTTCGACGGGGCCGGGACGGCAGTCACGATCGTCGAGAACGTGTACCCTCGGGTAGACGTCCTGAACATCGAGCCTGCAAGGCGGGCGATCCAGAGGGTGTTCGAGGAGCACATCGTGACCGCTCCCGGAATGGCCCGCGTGCGCGAGGTGGTGAGCAGCGGGATCATGCCGACGCCCGGTGCGGTGATGGCTGCAGCCAAGCTGCTGTATGAGGCGATTGGGGACCTGGTGGTCATCGATGTGGGAGGAGCGACCACTGACGTGCACTCGGTGACCGAAGGATCGGAAGAGGTCGCGAAGATCCTGACGAGCCCAGAGCCTGTTGCCAAGCGCACGGTTGAGGGCGATCTGGGCGTTTTCATCAACGCGTCGAACATTGTCGACCTCGTGGGTCCCGATAAGCTTGCACAGGATCTTGGCTTTGATCCCGTCGAGGCGCTGCAGGAGCTCGAGCCGGTGCCTTCGACGGAAAAGGGGCTTCGGTTTGCACGTGCGCTCGCCGCGGAGGCCGCGCAGATAGCAGTTCGGCGCCATGCGGGCCAAGTCCGGCACCTGTACGGCCCGCTCGGCAGGGTGACGGTGGCCGAGGGAAAGGACCTGACGAAGGTCAAGTGGATCATCGGGACCGGCGGGGCGGTGGCGAGGCTGCCGGGCGGCGGGTTCATATTGGAGGGCGCGAAAGGGCGACGGGGTGACACCCGGCTCCTTCCGCCGCCTGACGCGAGGTGCGTGATAGACAGGGACTACGTGATGGCATCATGCGGCGTGCTTGCGAGATTCCATCCAGACGCCGCCGTAGCGATAATGCTTCGGAGCTTGGGGCTCGCGGGCTGTCATGGCGTTCGCGAGAGCCCGTATCATTCAAGAAAAGACGGGAGTGAGGTCTCAAGTGGCCAACAAGACCAAGGTAGTGATCATGGGCGCCGCTGGGCGTGACTTCCACAATTTCAACACATTCTTCCGCGGCAACCAAGAGTACGAGGTGGTGGCGTTCACCGCGACACAGATCCCGAACATCGAGGGGAGACGATATCCGCCCGAGCTCGCGGGCGACGGTTACCCGGACGGGATCCCGATCCTCTCCGAGGAAGAGCTCCCGGCCATCATAGAGAAGCACGGCGTGGACGAGGTTGTGTTCGCGTACAGTGACGTTTCTCACCTGGACGTGATGCACAAGGCGTCGGTCGCGCTTGCGAAGGGGCCCGACTTCAGGCTTATGGGCCCCACCACCACGATGCTGAGGTCGCAGGTGCCCGTCATTGCGGTAACGGCTGTGAGGACGGGTGTTGGCAAGAGCCAGACGACGCGCAGGGTGACGGAGATCATGAAGAGACACGGGAAAAGGACCGTTGTGGTCCGGCATCCCATGCCGTACGGCGACCTGATAAAGCAGAGGGTGCAGAGGTTTGCAACGTTTGAGGACCTCGACAGATACGACACCACGATCGAGGAGCGCGAAGAGTACGAGCCGCACATCGCGAGGGGGTTCGTGGTCTACGCCGGCGTCGATTACGGCGCGATTCTGCGGGAGGCGGAGAAAGAGGCAGAGGTTGTGCTCTGGGACGGCGGCAACAACGATATGCCATTCTATGAGCCGGACCTCCTGATCACCCTTGCCGACCCGCACAGGCCCGGGCACGAGACATCGTTTCACCCAGGCGAGACCAATCTCCGCATGGCTGACGTGGTCATCCTGAACAAAGTCGACACCGCGAAACCCGACGATGTGGACCGGGTCGAGGCCGCGGTGAGGAAGATCAATCCGGGGGCTGTGGTCATCCGCGCGGCATCCCCGGTCGTGCTCGAACAGGGCGACATGATACGCGGAAAGAGAGTGCTCGTGGTCGAGGATGGTCCTACCCTTACCCACGGCGGCATGACCTACGGTGCGGGCGTGATAGCGGCTAGGCGCCATGGAGCAGCGGAGCTTGTGGATCCGGAGCCTTACGCCGTTGGCTCCATCAAGGCCACCTTGAGGAAATACCCCGAGCTGGAACCATTGCTGCCGGCCATGGGCTACGGGAGGGAGCAAATAAGGGAATTGGAGGAGACGATCAACAGGACACCCGCGGACGTAGTTGTCATCGGCACGCCTATCGATCTACGCCGCGTGATAAACATAACCAAGCCAGCGCTCCGGGTGCGGTATGAGCTCGAGGAGATCGGGCATCCGACCCTGGAAGAGATAATCGTGGAAAGGTTCACGGGCAGGCTGTTCTAAGCATATCGCCGGAAGTCGGCGCTGCATTGTGGAGCGGTGGTCGTGGCGGGGGTGCTGGCGTTGCACTCCGGGGACGGCGCACTCGGGGCGAGCTTCGCCCGAATTCCGCGCACGAGCTGGGCAAATCCTCTAGACCCGTGATGCAAGCGTCGGCAGCCGCACACCGCCATGCAACGAAACGAGAGCTCATCTCGTGTAGAGGGCACACCGGCGAATGAGGCCAGGAAGCCAGCAGCACGCGGCCGAAGGCGGTGGGGCTGGGCGGCGGCCAAGTTGACGCGTGCGGTGCCCTGTGATACACTCCCACCGGGGGAAACATCTGGGCCAACTGACATGAAAGGGTGATAACGCGTGGCCGAGGTCGAGCTCCCGGAAGGAGTGTCCGTTGCCAGCCTGAGAAGCTGCAGGCAGTTGAGAGGGTGTCCTGCGAGCCTTTACCTCATCTGCCCTGTTTATGCCAGGCACGACAACTGCTGGGATTCCGACGAGGGGTGCTTGGATTGCTGGAAGGACTGCGAGCACTGCAAGGACTATGCAAAAGCTGTGGCGCTGGGCCTTGTGAAGAAGCGCAAATAGGTGAGGCTCTGGGTTTTGCGGAGCCGGGAATCCTCGCCTCCCGTTCCCGGGACGCCTGGATTGTTGCGAGTGCTTGCACGGCTTGGGAGCATGGAGTATGGCGCAAGTGCGCCTCAAGGCCCCGAATCCTGACGAGGCGGCGCGCCGCGAGCGCGCCGTCCCCCTGAGGACGGCAGCGGCAATCGCGGACAGGACCTTAGCGTTGCGATGTAAGTATGGCGAGCTTGTGGCGATCTGCTCTAAGTATGGCGCCGTAAGTTTTCGTCTCCTTTCTTGACGGCGTTAGGGTTGCCGGTGCTTGCACGACGGGGCGTGGAGAATTCGGCAGGCTTGCGCGCCGAATTCGAACGAGGCGCGCTGCAAGCGCGCGGTCCCCGGAGGGCAAAGCCGATAGCCTTAGACAGGATCCCCTCCGCCGGAGAGTAGCGCGCACTTTTGGCGACATACTTAGATAGAGACGAGTCAAGTCGGCGCTTAAAAGGCCTCCCGATGCGCGCATGTCTGCTGCGTCGGGGGGTCTTTGCATTTACTTGGCGGCGAGAAGCCGTTGCCAGTGCAAGGGAGAATCACCCGAAAGTGGGATTGGCATCCATGGCAGGTCATGGTATTATGGAGACACCTGTCCATGAGTCAGCGGAGGCCATCGGTCAGTAGGGGCCGACGCAGGCTGCGCGCTTCGACCCTCAGCACTATCGGGGAGGCAACGGCGGGCATGGGTAGTAACAAGGCGGGCGTTATCAGGCTGGGCTGCGTGGTCGCGTGTGCACTCGCGGTGTGGTTGACTTGTTTTCCGGGAGAGGCGACGGCGGCGGGCGACGAAAATCCCGGCGGCTGGTGGATACTGGGGGCGGCGCGACTAAGCGGCAAGTTCACGCTGGAGGTCCTCTCTTTCCACGAGGATCCCGCGAACCATGGGATGAAGCTGGACATGGCGTTCGACGGCAAGCTCCGCCTGCCGTCCGTCGGCGGGATGTCGTGCGATGTCGCGTTTGGCGCACGGCCTGCTCCAGACGGGCGCGGCGCGCTGGGCTACGCGGCCGCGGCCCTTGCAGCCAAGATGGGGGGAGGGCTCAGCCTGGACCTTGACGCCAGGAAGAGCAGAACGGTCGAGTCCGATGACTCTGCCGGCCAGGGGAGGGAATGCATCTCGACGATTGTCAGGGCGGCGCTCGGGTGGAAGCCTCTTGCCACCGGATTGTCCGCGAACCTTGCGTGGGAACGAGAGCAAACCGCGTATCCAGCCCGACCTGAGAGCGACCACGAACGCCGGGAAGTGGCAGGCGAGTTGAAGATGGCCCCGGTATCACAGGTGTCGGTTCTGGCGGGCTTCGACGTTGTTAGCAGGGATTACTGGGTCGAACCGAAGAAGAGCTCGGCCACCACGGCATGCTGGCTCGAGCTTGCGGGCGAACGGGCCAAGGCTCTGGAGGGGCGGGTCAGAATCGAGCGAAAACGCGCGATGTACCCCGAGTCCACGGGGCGAACCTACGACCAAACGACCCGAGAGGTCGCCTTGTCGTGGGACCCTGTGGCGCGCCTTTCGGTAGACGTGGCGCTTTCCGACGTAGACAAGCGGTTCCCGTTCGCGGCAGCGAAGGACCACCACGACCGCGAGCTCTCCATGTCTCTCGGCCTGAAGAAGACGGTGCTTGGCACCCTTACTCTTGAAGGGGCGTTGTTCGAGCGCAAGGCGCCTGCGTCCCCGAAAAACGAATACAAGGCTCGCAGCGTTGGAGCCGAAGCGGAGACCTCCCTGAGCAAGAACCTCTCCTTGCGGGCCGGATGCGCGTTCGTCCAAAGGGGTTACACCGACTCGGGGGAAAGAGATGGCGATTATCACGAGGCAACGGCCACGTGGAGACTCTCCTACTCCCTGTCACGCGATCTTGACGTGGCCTACGAGGCCGAGATCAAGCGCCGGGAGTACCCTCTCAGACCGGCGAAAAACCTCCACGGGTTCGAATCCGGAATCACCCTCGTGTACAGATTCTGAGCATGGCGCTACAGGTTTTCGTATCATTGCTTGAGTAGGCTAGGATTGCCAATGCCTGCAGGATGGGGCGCAGAGAGTCTGCTAACCTGCACGTCAAATCCGAACGAGGGACGCCGCAAGCGCGCCATTCCCGGAGGGGAGGGGCAAACCGGCGACCCCAGGCAGGGTTCGCGCTCGCGCGCTCAAAGGCAGCCCGAGCTTGTAGCGGTATATCTAGGGCGACGATCCGACGGGATCGGGTTCAGTGAAGCTCCTGCGCTGGCGGCGCGGGAGGCGACCCCGTCACCGAATAGGGAATGAGCAGTCGCGATCCAGGCGCAAGGCCGGTCTCGCCCGACAGTTGGTTCGCGCTGGCGATGTCGCGGATCGGGACGCCATAGCGCCTTGCGATTTGGAGAAGGTTGTCGCCTGGTGCGACAGTGTGAACGACTTCGTGATCAGCCTTTCTGTCTATGGATATCGTCTCGTCTATCTCAAGTTGCACCGACGCGGATATGGCGTCGAGATCTCCCACGATGAACGCGTGCATGAAGGGAGGCTCCGGCCTGCCCTGCGCCGGGTTGATCCGAAGGAGGTAGTCGCGGACGACCGCAGGGAGGTCGTCCCGGCGGCAGAAAAGGAGCGGGGTGTGTTTCCCCATGTGCGCTAGGATCGCGCCGGATATCGCGTCCTGCCATCTCCCCGGGTTCACGAAGGTGAACGCATGGCCCTGTTTGTCGTTCTTTCCAAATCCGAACCTTCCGTCTGCTGAACGGTACTTCGCGAACCTTACGGCGAGCTCGAACGGGTCCTCAGCCGAGATTCGTCCAACCGTCCCCGTGGTGAGGTCGCGCACCGTCTCCTCGACCTTGTCCGATATCAGCTCCCGGTTCCCGATAATGAAGACGTTCGTGGACGTTCCTGAGGCGCGTAACGCGGCAACCGTTTCCTGTGGCAGGGCATCCTTGAGCGTAAACAGCACCGGCACGCCACCGTGCACCGCCATTGCGCCTGCGCACAGGCCGGAAAGCGGGTGTTCCCCCGACAACAGCATCACGTCGCGAGGGTAGCCAAGAAACCTTGCGATCTCCGCCGCCGTGTGGTACGCATTGATACCGGTGAGCCTCATGACCGACAGGCCAAGGGAAGCCACTTGCTGCTCAATCGCGCTGTCGAGCGCCCCGATCATGATCACCTGGGCAAGTCCCTCTGCCCCGATTGGTGCCAGTCTCCGCACCTCGTCCAAGACGACGGGGTCGAGACCACCCGGGTGGCTAAGGAGCACAGGTCCGTCGATCGGCTGATGGACGAGCGACAGGGCTGCCACGGCGTCCAAGGGATGCTCCGAGCTTGCGAGTATCACCGCATTGGATCGCCGTCCGAACACAAGCTGCGTTACCGCGACGTTCGTTTGGTACGGTCCTCTTCCGAAAACCCTGGTGGTGTTGGGCGAATCATAAGTGAGAAGAGGCATGAGCCCTACCTCCTAGGTCCAATTCGCAACCCGCGCCTGGTTTTCGTATTCCCTGCAGCCGTCGCTATTATACGGGCCCGATCATGCTGTCGGGGAGCCTGCCCGAGGCAAGCTCCCCGATGTCGTCGCGTGAAGAGATGGCGTTCAGAACAGCTAGAGCACGGCGCCGCGTTGTGGCGTGCCGCCTACGCTATCCATCAACCCTGCTGTTCCTTCTCTTTCTTCGCCTTCTCGATTATCTGCTGGCTGATCTGTGCGGGAACCTCCTCGTAATGAGAGAACTCCATGGAGTAAGACCCACGGCCGCCCGTGATGGAGCGCAGATCTATGGCGTACTTGAACATCTCCGCCATGGGCACCTGCGCCTTGATGACCTGGTATCTACCGTGCGGTTCCATGCCCATGATCCGCCCACGCCTCTTGTTGAGATCACCCATGACATCCCCCATTTGGCTTTCAGGCACCACGACCTGGACGTTCATTATGGGCTCGAGCAGCACCGGGTGTGCCTCGAGGGCGCCTTTCTTGAACGCCATTGACGCCGCGATCTTGAAGGCCATTTCGGACGAGTCTACTGGGTGATACGAACCATCGTAAAGGGTGACCCTGATGTCAACCATCGGGTAACCCGCGAGCACCCCATCCTGGAGAGCCTCTCTGACGCCCTTTTCTACCGCGGGGATGTACTGCCTGGGCACAGCGCCTCCAAAGATCTTGTCAACGAACTCGAACTCTCCGCCGGGCGGCAGCGGCTCAAGTTCCAGGAACACGTGCCCGTACTGGCCTCGGCCGCCGGTCTGTTTCTTGTGTTTGCCCTCGACCTTTGCGGTGCCACGAATGGTCTCGCGATAGGGCACCTTCGGCGTCTCGAGGACGACGTCTGTGCCGAACTTGCGCTTCAGCTTCTCCGCGATGACCTCGATATGAACCTCACCCATGCCCTCAACTATGGTTTCGGACGTCTCAACGTCCCGCCTGACGACGACCGTGGGATCCTCCTCGGCGAGCCTCGCAAGTCCGCTGCTGATCTTGTCCTCATCACCCTTGCTCTTGGGCTTCATGGCCATCGCCAGCGTGGGTTTGGGAAAGTCTATTGCCGGGAGCACTATTGGGTTCGCCTTGTCCGTAAACGTATCACCGGTGCCCGTCACTGAAAGCTTCGCCACGGCCGCGATATCGCCAGCGCCCACCTCACCCGCGGGCTCCTGCTGCTTTCCTTTCATGAAGAAAACCTGGCCGATACGCTCCTGCGCGTCTCTGGTGATGTTGTACACCTGGGAGTCTGATCTGAGCGTGCCGGAGTAAACCCTAAACATGCTGATCTTGCCCACGAACGGGTCCGCCGTGGTCTTGAATACGAGGGCCGCGAGCGGCGCGGTGTCCTCGGGAGGCCTCTCGGCTTTCTCTCCGGACCCCGGCACTTGACCCTCAACTGCGCCGGCGTCCGCAGGCGAAGGCAACAGGGACACGATGGCGTCCATGAGAGGCTGAACGCCGATGTTCCGCAGCGCAGATGCGCACAGGATCGGGTACGCCTTTCTCTGCATCACCCCAGCCCTGAGCCCTCTCACGATCTCCTCTTGGGACAACTCGTTGCCCTCGAGGTATTTCTCTATTAACTCGTCGTCGCTTTCCGCTGCGATCTCGACGAGCGTGTCCCGGAGCTCCTGCGCCCGCCCGGCGAGTTCTCCGGGCACATCCGCTTCCTTGAACTTGGTGCCCGACCCGTCCTCGTACACGACAGCCTTCATCGTGATGAGGTCAACCACTCCTCGGAAGCTGTCCTGAGACCCTATGGGGATTTGAACGGGGACGCAACGATTGCCGAACGTGCTTCGCAGAGCATCGACGGTTTTGAAGAAATCGGCGTTTTCGCGGTCCAGCTTCGTGACGACGATGGCCCTGGGAAGCTGCCGCTCGTCGGCGAACTTCCACACGTTCTCTGTTCCCACCTCGACGCCGGAGACGGCGCAAACAACCACGAGCGCCGCGTCCGCCACGCGCAGCCCGCTCTTCACCTCGCCTATGAAGTCCGCGTACCCGGGGGTGTCGATGAGGTTGATCTTGACGCCCTTCCACTCGAGGGGAGCTACCGAGGTGGAAATGGAGATCTTCCGTCTGATCTCGTCCGGGTCATAGTCCATCGTGCTGGTTCCATCGTCGACCTTACCGAGCCTGTCGATCGCGCCGGCGTCAAACAAAATCGCCTCGGCAAGGCTGGTCTTACCCGCCCCGCCATGGGCGATGAGGGCCACGTTCCGGAGATCTTCCGTCCGGTATCTTTTCAAAAACATCTCCTCCCTGTTATCGAACGCTCGTCCAATCTTCTGTTGCCTTCCTTATTCTACACTTGGACCTGCTTGATTTCAAGAGAATGGCGTCCGGGGCGCGCACCGGGCCAGGACTACCTAGTTGCTGCCACGATCAGCATGGAGCCACAGAGGATGATAAACATCTTCACCCATGACACGCGACCCGCGATGCCCGAGAGCCCCAGCGCGCACACGAGCGCAACGACGGCGGGGCCCAGGAGCCCCAGAACGGCGTTGATCCTTAGGGCTGCAGAGACCCGGCTGCACTTGAGCATGAGCAGCGCGCCGAGGATCTCGACGAGCGCGCCAGCTGCCCTGAGACACGCCATGGCCGCAACCACTTTGTTTTCCTCTGCCATCCCACAAGCCTCCGATGCTTTGTGCCGTGTCACAGCGATCATATGCTCTGCGCGCGGATTTCTTCCCCTGCGATAGATGGAGACCGTTCGAGGGGCGTTCTCCACAGCTCTCACGCCGCCCAGCGGCCTTCAGGCGCACCGTAGCTCGTTCCGCCGCCAGCCGCTTTGGAATCCTCGCGACCTTACACACGGTCTTGGAGCTTTGTATCCGTGCAGGTTGCGGCCCCTTGCCGCCCCTGCGGCCCTCTGTTGTTGCGCGGCGGCGCTTGGTGTGTTATACTAAGGCAGAGCCTTCGCGCTGTGAACGTCGCAGCAATTGTGGAGAGTGGGGAAACCCACTCTCTCGTGTTGTGAGGTGGTTTGGCTTCATCCTGCACGACGCGGCCCGACGCGGCCCGGCCCGGGATGAAGACCAGGCTCGTGAGGCCTGCACTGTGCGTTCGAACTGTGGGTTCGAGCAGAGGAGGAAATCACGTGAAAGCTGAGGATGTCGAGAATCTGGTCACGGAGATCCTGCGACCGATGTTGGACGGAAAAGGGATTGAGCTCGTAGACGTGGAATATGTCCGCGAAGGCGGGCAGTGGTACCTCAGGGTATATATCGACCGGCCCGAGGGAGTGTCCATGGATGATTGCGAGTGGCTCAACAACGAGCTCGGCGCCAAGCTGGACGAGCTCGATCCGATCCCCCAGAGCTACGTGCTGGAGGTCTCGTCCTCGGGGGAGAAGCCTTTGAGGCGGGAGAGTGATTACGAGCGGTTCCGCGGGCGCATGGTGCTCATCACGACTTATGCGCCCGTAGACGGGAGGAAGTCGCTTGAAGGCCGGCTTCTAGGCGTGGCCGACGGGAAGGTCAGGCTCGACACGGGAGAGCGCACGGTGGAGGTGCCACGCGAGAAGATCAGCCACGCGAGGCTCGTTGTGGAGGTCTAGGCGTCTGAGCGGCACGGTGCCACGGGTTTTCATCTCTTTCTTGTGGGGTTCTTGGCGGTACCAGGATTGCCGGTGCTCGCACGGCCGGGCGGCTGGAATTCGGGCGGAGCGTGCGCGAGATTCGGTGAGGCGCACCGCAGGCGTCTTCTCCCTGGAGGGCAAGGCCTGGAGCTGGAGAGCAAGGCCGGCGACCCTGAGCGGGACTTGTGCGCCGAGAAGCGGCGCGGCGGACTTCCGGTGACCTGCTTGGGGCCTTGGGGCCTTGGGCTGCGGGTAGACCTGGATCGTGGTCTTCGGTGGGCGGGCGGAATGCCCGCATTTTGCGGCTTGTGATACGGAATACGGGATAATTCGCCGGGTGGCGAGGAGGGTTACGATGAATTCCGAGGTCATTCAGGCGCTCACGCAACTTGAGAAAGAACGGGGGATCCCGCGCGCTGCGCTGCTTGAGGCAATTGAGACAGCGCTGGTCTCCGCGTTCAAGCGCAACTACGGCTCTTCCCAGAACGTCAGGGTGAAGATAGACCCTGAAACTGGTGATATCAACGTCTACGCTCACAAGAACGTCGTGGAGGTGCCGCGGGACCCCAGGCAGGAGATATCGCTGGACGAGGCCCGGGCGGTCGATCCGACGCACCAGATCGGCGACGTCTTCGAGGTCGAGGTCACGCCCCGTGAATTCGGGCGCATCGCGGCACAGACCGCCAAGCAGGTGGTGGTGCAGAAGATCCGCGAGGCCGAGCGGGGTGTCATCTACGAGGAGTACAGCAATAGGGAAGGCGACGTGGTGACGGGGATCGTGCAGCGACGGGAAATGCGCAACGTCATCGTCGACCTTGGCCGAGTGGAGGCCGTCATGCCACCATCTGAGCAGGTGCAACGGGAGAACTACTCATTCGGCGACAGGATCAAGGTCTACATCGTGGAGGCGAGAAAGACGCCCAAAGGGCCTCAGGTGGTCGTCTCGCGGAGCCATCCAGGGCTTCTCAAGAGGCTGTTGGAGCTCGAAGTGCCTGAGGTATACGATGGGACCGTGGAGATAAAAGGCATTGCGAGAGAGGCTGGCAGCAGGGCCAAGGTGTCGGTGCTTTCGTATGACCCGAATGTGGACGCCGTAGGCGCCTGCGTTGGCCCCCGGGGGATGCGGGTCCAGAAGATCGTCGCTGAGCTGCGGGGCGAAAAGATAGACATCATTCAATGGCATGATGATCCGGGCATTTACGTGTCCAACGCTCTGAGTCCCGCGCGCGTCATCTTGACGCGCGTCGACGAGGCGAACCACATCGCCAGGGCGATCGTGCCTGACAACCAGCTCTCCCTGGCGATCGGAAAGGAAGGCCAGAACGTCCGGCTCGCGGCCAAGCTCACCGGGTGGAAGATCGACATCAAGAGCGACTCGCAGGCCCGAGCGCTCGAGGAGGAAGAGGAACGCCTGGCCGCAGAGGAGGCCGCGCGGGAGCAGGAGCCACGCGCCGAGGCCTGCGAGGGCGTGCCGGAGAGCCCGGCCGCGCCCGAGACGGCAGGCCGGGCCCAGCCTGAGATAGAGTTGCCGCCTGCGACGCCAGACGTGATTCCGGATGTAGCCGCGCCTGCTCACGACGAGCCCAAGACCGGAGAGGCTGCCGAGGCCGGGGAGACCGCAGGCCTTGCCGAATCGCAGCGGGCGGTAGAGCTTTCAGGCCCGAGATCCGCTGAGGCGGGCGCGTTTGCGGGTTCGTCCGAGGCGAACGAGCAGGAGGTTGAGCGGCCGGAGCCTGTCACCGAAACGAGCGCAGAAGCATCAGGCGCAGAAGCATCGGGTAGGGGCGGCGAACAGGTGGAGAAGGAAGGCCCGGGCGAAGGTACTACGGGCCGGCGCAAGAAGAAAGACAAAGCGAAGAGAGACGAGGTCTTGGACGAGGAGATACCGAAGAAGACCCGCGTGCCGAAGAAGTCCAAGCGTGACGTCGATTTCGACGATGACCTGGACCTGGACGTAGATCTGTGAGGCGGGGCGGGTGGATTGCCGCAATGGCGAGAGGTAAGGCGCGTCAGCAGAGAGTAAAGAAGGTTCCCCAGCGTACGTGCGTGGGATGCAGACAGGTCCGACCCAAGAGGGAGCTCGTCAGGATCGTGCGCACACCGGAGGGTGTCATCGAGGTGGACCCCACCGGGAAACGCTCAGGGCGGGGGGCATACATCTGCCCCGACCCGAAGTGCCTCGAGCTAGCGTTGAAGGGCAAACGGCTGGATGCAGCTCTCGAGGCCTCTGTGCCAGAAGGAGTGGTGGAGAGCCTCATGCGTGAGATCTCCTCGCTCACGAGTGGAAAGCCTCCCGCCGAAGGCCGCTAAGATTTGAAGGTGGTGGGTGTATGGGGAAGAAGACCAGGGTATACGAGCTCGCACGCGAGCTTGGCAAGAACAGCAAGGAGATCCTTGATCTCCTCGCCGAGTCGGGCGTGCGCGACAAGAACCATATGAGCGCCCTGGAGGACAACGTAGTCAGGTTCATAAAGAACAGGTTTGCGGAGAAGGAAGGGCGAAAGGAGCCCGAGAACGCGGCCGCGGGACGTGCTCAGCCAGCCGCGGAGGAGGAGAAGCCGACGCCGAAAGAGCAGCAGCCGGCCCGTGAGAAGCCGAAACCGAAGCCGAAGCCCGTGCCTCTGCCGAGGCCGACCGCCTCACGCGGAGGCGTGTCGGCACACGGTCCGGCCAGGCCTCGTCCCACTGCGGGCGACGCGAGGGGAGGTCATCCCGGTGCCTTGCCCGTATCTGCGCAGAGGCCGGGCTGGGCGCCGAGACCGGCTGGCGAGACGAGACCTGGAGCGGCACACGGACGGCCTCATGACCGCGAGGACCGGCGGTGGACTCCAGCAGGGGCTCCATCCGTCGCTCAAAAGCCAGGTCCGGCAAGGCATTGGCCGACGCAGATCGCTCCCACGGTGCCCGGTGCCGGGGTGAGGCCACAGGCTCAACCCACCCGGCCTGGTCTTGGAGCTGGCGCCTCGACCGTGAGGCCTGCTACGGCTCCCGGTGCTGCGCATGGCAGACCCGATGTCCTGAGGAGGCCGCGGCAGATTCGCCCCAGTGTGCCGCCCCCTCCACCGGAGCGTCGGGCGCCGGAGACAGCCGCTGGGACCGCCTCCGCGTCTCCTTCCGTTGTTGCGGGCGCTGACGCGGCTGTGCACAGGAAACAGCCGGAAAAGCCTACTCCGCAGGTTGCGCAGGTCGCGACGACTCCTGCTCCTCAGGCGCCGGCCCCTGCCGGGGCTGTGCCTGAGACACCGGAGGTTGCCGCAAAGGCACCGGAGAAGGCCCCAGAGGTTGTGCGGGTGACCGGAAGCGAGGGAGAGACTACCGCAAAGGCCGCAGCTTCCGCCAGCGCGAGCGCTCCCGCACCGACCGGCGCGAGCGCCGCACCGGCTGAAAAGGTTCACCAGGAAGCTCTGTCTGCCGCCGGGCTTACGCCTCCTGAGGAAGAGCGAGCCGGCGCGGCGGGCGCGGTCGAGCATGTCCGGGGTGCGGAGAAGCCGCAACCCTCGGCGGCTGCCGAGAGCCCCTCGAGCCAGCGCGGTCCAAGACAGCCCGCGGTCAAGCGCCCTGAGTCAGTCCGTCCGTCGGCAGGTGTTGAGGCAGGCGCGGAGGCGCGGCCCCGTCCTGCCCATGGTGGTCACCAAGGTCCGGCGGCTCCGGAGGCTAAGAAGCCTTCGGCCGCGCCTGTCGAGCGGCGCGAGAAGCCCGAGACGAGAAGGGAACACAAGGACGAGCGCAAGGACCGGAGAGAGCGCCCAACGGAACGGAGGCTCGAGCTCATCAAGACCGGCAAGGGCGCTGAGAAGCTGCGTGAGGCGAGAGCGGAGGCTATCATCAGAGCGAGGATGCCCAAACGAGGAGCCACCGTGCAGCCGGCGACAGCTGCGAAGAGACGGGAGCACCCGAAGAAGCAAACTAAGATCGCGCTCCCGCCCCGGATCACCGTTGGCGAGCTTGCCGAGAAGCTCGGTATCGGCTCTGCCGAGGTGATCAAGTCCCTGATGACCATGGGAGTCCTTGCCACCATAAACCAGGAGATCGATTTCGACGCTGCGAGCTTGGTCGCTGATGAGCACGGCTTTGATGTCGAGCCGCTGGAGCAGAAGGAGGCTCGCGAATTCGGGATCGAGGACGTTCCTGACGCTCCGGAGGCTCTCCAGCCGAGGCCGCCCGTGGTTACGGTGCTTGGACACGTTGACCATGGGAAGACCTCGCTTCTCGACGCGATTCGCCAAACCAATGTAACCGCGCAGGAGGCCGGCGGTATAACGCAGCACATCGGCGCGTACCAAGTGGAGCTCGGCGGCAGGAAGATCACTTTCATAGACACGCCCGGTCACGAGGCGTTCACGGCGATGCGCGCGCGCGGCGCTCAGGTGACAGACATAGCGGTGCTTGTGGTGGCAGCTGATGACGGCGTGATGCCGCAGACCGTGGAGGCCATTAATCACGCCAGGGCGGCCAAGGTACCGATCGTGGTCGCGATAAACAAGATAGACAAGGCGAACGCCCAGCCCGACAGGGTCAAGCAGGAGCTCGCCCAGCAGGGTCTCGTGCCCGAGGAATGGGGCGGCGACACGGTCACCGTGGAGATATCCGCCCTCCGCAAGCAGGGCATAGAGGAACTCTTGGAGATGATCCTGCTGGTTGCGGATATGAGGGAGCTGAAGGCCAACCCGAATAGACCGGCGAAGGGCACCGTAATAGAGGCGCGGCTCGACAGAGGAAGGGGACCGGTTGCCACCGTGCTCGTGGAGAAGGGAACGCTTCGCGTGGGCGATCCCATCGTTGCCGGCGAAGTATTCGGGAAGGTCCGAGCCATGACCGACGACCAGGGGAAGCCGGTCGAAGCCGCAGAGCCCTCCATGCCCGTGGAGGTGCTTGGGTTCTCGGAGGTGCCACAGGCCGGCGACGTGCTTCACGTTGTGTCCGAAGACAAGCTGGCCAAGCAGCTCGCTGCGAGACGCCTTGAGAGGAAGCGGGCGGAGGAGATCCAGGGAGCCCGCCCCGTCAGCCTGGAGGCGTTGTTCGGCAAGATCAAAGAAGGTGAGGTGAAAGAGCTCAATCTCATCATCAAGGCTGACGTGCAAGGATCGGTCGAGGCGCTCCGCCAGTCGCTGGAACACCTCTCCACCGACGAGGTGAAGGTGAACGTGATCCATGCTGGCGTGGGTGCGATCACCGAGAGCGATGTCATGCTGGCATCCGCATCAGGTGCCATCATCATCGGGTTCCAAGTGCGGCCTGATGCCAACGCGAAGAAGATGGCCGAGCGTGACGGCGTGGATATCCGACTCTACCGCATCATCTACGACGCCACGGCCGATGTGAAGGCCGCCATGGAAGGTTTGCTCGAGCCTGAGAGGCGCGAGGTGACCGTCGGGCGCGCCGAAGTCATGGCTACCTTCCATGTACCCAAGGTTGGTGTCGTGGCTGGGTGCAAGGTAAGCGAGGGCAAGATCACCCGCGACGCGTTGGCACGAGTCCTCCGCGACAACGTGGTCATCCACGAGGGCCGGATCGAATCGCTGAAAAGGTTCAAGGACGACGTCCCCGAGGTGGCCACGGGGTACGAGTGTGGGATCGGCCTTGCGAACTTCCACGACATCAAGGAAGGCGACGTCATCGAGGCTTTCACGGTGGAGGAGACCCGCCGAGAGCTCTAGGGGCTGCGCGGACGCGTGATCTCGCGGTTCGCGGCCGTGCAGCCGGGTCCGTGCCGATGCTTCGGAGGGGTTGCAGGTGAGTCGGAAGGGTGCGATGATAGTAGGCATTCTGAAGCTCGAGCTCTTCATAGGCGGGGCGACCTCTCTTAAGGACAAGCGACGCGTCGTCAAGAGAGTCTGCGACAGGGTGAGGGCAAGGCACAACGTGGCTATTGCGGAGATAGCCGACTGTGACCTTTGGCAGCGCTGCACGCTCGGGGTCGCCTGCGTCTCCAACGAGGCGAGGCTCGTGGACAGCGTTCTCTCGCGTGTGCTGCGCGACGTCGAGACCGATGCGGACCTCGAGGTCACGAATTGGGAGAGGACCATCATTTGAGGACCACCGTTGACCACCGGAAGGTGATGGGAGATGGCTCGACTCAGGGTTGAGAGAGTTGCGGAAGCGATCCGTTCCGAGGTCGCGGACATCCTGGCTCGTGAAATCAAGGACCCGAGGCTGGGGTTCGCGACCGTCACCGATGTGGAGGTATCGGACGACCTGCGGCACGTGAAGATCTTCGTTAGCGTTATGGGCGATAAGGCTCAGGTTGACGAGACAATGGCGGCTCTCGAGAGCGCCACCGGGTTCGTTCGTAGCGAGATAGGGCGGCGTATCAGGCTGCGGCACACTCCCGAGATCGTTTTCCGCTACGATACGTCGATAAAGCGCGGGGCGCGGGTGTTCGAGCTCCTTAAGGAGATCCAAAGCGAGAAAGAGACGGGAAAGGAAGAGGAGGGCCGAGACTAGTGGAGAGTCACGAGGACATCGCGCGCATCCTCACGCGTTATCGCACGTTTCTAGTAGCGACTCATGTGCTGCCTGATGGGGACGCTGTCGGCTCCACGCTCGGCCTGGGCTTCGGGCTTCAGAAGACCGGAAGGCGCTCCATCCTGTCGTGTCCGGGTGGGGTGCCTGACAGCTTGAGCTTTCTGCCTGGTTCGAACAGGATAGTCACGCCCGACCGCATCGCAGGGGAGTTCGAAGCGGTCGTGGTCCTTGACTCGAGCGACCTCGATCGTATCGAAGACATCGCCGGGAAGATCCCTCCAGGCACGCCTGTGATCAACGTGGATCACCACGTTACGAACAAGATGTTCGGCACGTACAATTACGTCGATCCGGGCGCGGCAGCCGTCGGAGAGCAGGTGTACAGGATCCTGACCGCCATGCGTGTGCCTGTCGATAGGGATATGGCGACCTGCCTTTTCACAGCCCTCGGGACCGACTCGGGCTTCTTCCGGTTCTCGAACACGACCCCGACGACCCTGCGCATCGCCGCGCGGTTAGTTGAAAAGGGAGCGGAGCCCTTCAGGATCTCCGAGCAAGTGTACGAAACCAAGACTCTGAGCAGCCTTAAACTGCTCGGCCGCGTGCTTGATACCCTGAAGATCGATGACGCAGGCAAGGTGGCGTGGGTTGAGATCAGGCGCGAGTGGCTCTCGGAGTTCGGCGTCGACGAGGGGCAGACCGAGGGTTTCGTGAACTACCCCCGCATGGTCAAGGGCGTTGAGGTGGCCCTCCTCTTTCGGGAAAGCGAGGAGGGCAAGATCCGCGTTGGCATGAGGTCCAGGGGAGACTTCGACGTGAGCGCGCTTGCGGAGGCGTTTGACGGAGGCGGCCACTCGAGAGCGGCGGGGTGCAGCGTGGACGCGGCTTCTCTGGAGGATGCGCGGCAGATGGTCCTGAGCAAGGTATACGAGATGATGGCGGCCAGGTAGGTCCGGGTGGCGATGAACGGCATCGACGGGATCCTGGTCATAGCCAAACCCGGGGGGATGACGTCCCACGACGTGGTGGCGCGAATAAGGCGCGCCACGGGGCAGAGGCGGGTCGGCCACGCAGGAACGCTCGACCCTGATGCCACGGGTGTCCTTGTCGTGCTTCTCGGCAGGGCGACCGCCGCCATGCGGTTTATGCTCGGATTACCGAAGGCCTACAGGGCCGAGATGGTCTTGGGCATTGTCACTGATACTCACGACGCTTCCGGCACGGTCGTTCAAGTCGCAAGCGAGGTCAAGGTATCGAGGGCCTTCTTTGAAGACGTGACCCGGCGATTTACAGGCGAGATCCTTCAGGTGCCACCGATGGTGTCCGCCGTGCATCACGAAGGGCAACGCTTGTACGAGCTTGCGCGTGCGGGAATCGAGGTCGAACGCGCCCCCAGGCGCGTAACCGTGTACGACATCCGTGTCGAGTCATGGCCGGACGACCCGCTCACCGTGGGTGCCCGGGTAACTCTGAGCGTCGTCTGCTCCTCAGGAACCTACATCCGCCAGCTTGCGGCGGACATCGGCGAAGCGCTCGGCTGCGGCGCTCACCTGGGGTCGCTCGTGCGAACGCGCGTGGGACGCTTCACATTGGCGGACGCGCACACCCTGGATGAGGTCGAGGCGCTTGCGAGGGAGGGCCGCCTTCGCGCGCTCGTGTTGCCGATCGCCGCGGGGCTGTCCCACCTGCCCGCGGTGGCGGTGAGCGGCGAGGACGCACGGAAGGTGGCATGCGGGGCGCAGGTCGAGCTTTCGGCCGCCGAACACGAACGCGTGACCCAGGAGCGGCCGGAGGCGGACACGGTCTGCGAGTGCGACCGCTCGTCCGCAGGGATCGTCAGAGTGCACGGGGCTGGCGGCGAGCTCCTCGGAGTCGCGAAGCTGGAGATGTCTGGGAGGCGGGCGATGATCCGCCCCATAAGGGTGTTTGTTGGGTGATCGGGCGCGGGCAAGAGGTCGACGGATTGCCCAGCCGGGGTTAGGAGGTCTTCAGTGAGAGTCGTACAGGATCTTGCGCAACTTGACGCCATCGATGTTCCAAGGTCTGTAGTCGCGCTCGGAACGTTCGACGGCGTGCACCTCGGGCATCAGGAGATACTCAGGCGGTGCGTGGTCCGTGCGAAGCGCTGCGGAGCACGCGCCGTGGCTTTCACTTTCGATAAGCATCCGCTTCAAGTGATCCGGCCCCAGCTCGCCCCTGCCCTGCTCACGGACACTGGGGACAAGCTGGCCCTCATCGAGGCGACAGGGGTCGAGCTTGCGGTGATAGCGCGTTTCGACGAGGCGTTCGCGCGCGCCACGCCTGAAGAATTCGTTCGCGGGGTGTTGGTCGACGGGCTACGCGCGACGGCGGCGGTCGTCGGGTTCAACTACACCTTCGGGTGGCGGGCACGCGGCACTGCGACCGTCCTCGCTGAGCTCGGGCAGAAGTACGGGTTTGACGTGGAGATCGCCCAGCCGGTCTCCGTCGGCGGCGTGCCGGTGGGCAGCACAGAGATCAGGGCGCGTCTTGCCCGGGGCGACGTGGCGGGTGCACGGGCCATGCTCGGCAGGCCGTTCTCCGTGAAGGGGGCGGTCGTTCCCGGCGAAGGGCGAGGCAGAACCCTGGGATATCCCACGGCGAACATCGGGATCGGCTCGACGATGGCCGTTCCTGCGCGAGGGGTATACGCGGTATTGGCGGAGGTCAGGGGCGGATGCTTTCAGGCGGTGGCCAACGTGGGCGTGCGCCCCACGTTCGACGGCCGGGTCACCGGCATCGAGGTGTTCGTCATGGATTTCGCAGGCAACCTCTACGGCGAGACCATGAGGGTGTCCTTCATCGAGAGGCTCCGCGACGAGATGAGGTTCAGCTCGCCGCTCGCCCTTGCGTCCCAGATCGCCAACGATGTGAAGAACGCTCGAAAGGTGCTCTCTTCGTTCCACATGGGGAATACTGACGATAGGACGATGGCCGCTGCGGCCGGTGCGAGCGTGAACGGGGACAAGACGGCCCCAAGCTGACTGCGGAAGGCGTGACCTTTAGTGGGTCGGACCTTTGGGACCCACACCCACTTTGCGGCGAGATGGCGGCTGCGCCGCGGAGGTGGAGTCGCAGGAGCCGTGAGCCGCGAGCGCGCCGCGCGTCGTTTACAACGGATCTGTTGTATGATAGAATTGGTCCGTGGCGGCAATCCCGATGCCGCCGCAGAACAAGATGAACCCAGCGCTAGGATTCCTCGAGCCTCCGACGGGTTTCTTGGCGATGGGGGGATAGGGTTCAAGGAGGTGGATCGGCGTGGCTCTACCCGCCGGCGAGAAACAGGCGATCATAGAAAAGTACAGGCTTCACGAGAAAGACACGGGGTCTCCGGAGGTGCAGATCGCGATCCTCACCGAGAGGATCAACAGCCTCACGGAGCACCTCAAGGAGCACAGGAAGGATCATCATTCGAGAAGAGGGCTGCTCAAGATGGTCGGTCAACGGCGCAATCTCCTTAACTATCTTAAGGAGAAGGATATCGAAAGGTATCGCGCCATCATCGATAGGCTCGGCCTCAGGAAGTAGCAGCGACAGCTTGAGGAGGAACGATTTGTAATGGAACACCACTGCCTGGATATGATTCTGGGCGGGAGGAGACTTTCGCTTGAGGTCGGGAAGGTTGCGAAACAAGCTAACGGATCTGTGTTAGTCCGGTACGGCGACACAGTCGTGCTCGTCACAGCGTGCATGTCGAAGGAGCCCCGGGAAGGCATCGACTTCTTCCCGCTTCTCGTGGACTATGAAGAGAGACTCTACGCTGTGGGCAAGATTCCCGGCGGGTGGATAAAGAGAGAGGGAAGGCCCTCGGAGGTCGCCACTCTGTCAGCCCGCATGATCGACAGGCCGATAAGGCCGCTCTTCCCCGAAGGGTTCAGGCACGACGTACAGGTGGTCTGCACGGTGATGTCGGTGGAGCAGGACTGCGAGCCCGACGTCACGGCGATGATCGGCGCGTCGGCCGCGCTTAGCATCTCCGACATTCCGTTCCGAGGGCCCATCGGCGGGGTTCGAGTCGGCAGGGTCGATGGGCAGCTCGTGATCAATCCGACCCTCGAACAATCCCTCAAGAGCGATCTCTCGCTTGTGGTTGCGGGAACCAAAGACGCCATCCTCATGGTGGAAGCGGGCGCAAGCGAAGTGCCCGAAGACGTCATCCTCGAGGCGATAATGTTCGGCCATGAGGCTATCCGAGGGATCGTCGACTTCATCGAAGGGCTCGTGGCCGTGTGCGGGAAGCCCAAGCGAGAGGTCACCCTGTACAAGCCCGATCCGGACATCGAGGCGAAGGTGAGAGAGCGGGCCACAGCCGAGTTGCGTGACGCGCTCAAGAGCGAAGACAAGCTTGCGCGCGAGGAACGGACCGACGCTGTAAAGATGGCTGTGGTCGAGGAGATGAGGGAGAGCCTCGGCGCCGACTTCGCGTTGTACGAGAAGGACGTCACCATGGTCCTTGACAAGATCGTCAAGGAAGAGGTCAGGAAGATGATCCTTGAGGAGGGTTACCGGCCTGACGGGCGCAGGGTTGACGAGATCCGGCCGATATCGTGCGAGGTTGGGGTGCTTCCAAGAGTGCACGGGTCAGGGCTATTCACCCGGGGCCAGACGCAGGTGCTTACCAGCGTGACGCTGGGGGCAATCGGGGAGGAGCAGCTCCTCGACGGGCTGGGTGAAGAGGAGTCCAAGCGCTACATGCACCACTACAACTTCCCACCCTACAGCGTAGGGGAAGTGCGGCCCATGAGGGGTCCGGGTCGGCGCGAGATAGGCCACGGTGCACTTGCTGAAAGAGCGCTTGCGGCGATGATCCCGGATGAGGAGACGTTCCCATACACGATCCGGCTCGTATCGGAAGTGCTCGAATCGAACGGCTCCACTTCACAGGCCAGCGTGTGCGGGTCCACGCTCGCGCTCATGGACGCGGGAGTCCCAATCAAGCGGCCTGTTGCGGGGATCGCCATGGGGCTCGTCAAGGAAGGCGACCGGGTCGTCATCCTCTCCGACATTCAGGGCATCGAGGACGCCCTCGGAGACATGGATTTCAAGGTGGCGGGCACCGAACGCGGGGTCACCGCCATCCAGATGGACATCAAGATCCCCGGGATAACCAGGGATATCCTGGCGAAAGCGCTTGCCCAGGCTAGGGAGGGACGGCTCTTCATACTCGGCAAGATGCTCGAGGTGATACCCGAGCCGCGCAAGGAGCTTTCACCATACGCCCCCAGGATCATACGGATGAACATCGACCCGGAGAAGATCCGCGACGTTATCGGGCCCGGCGGCAAGGTCATACGACACATCATCGACGAGACCGGTGCGAAGATCGATATCGAGGATGATGGGCGGGTCTTCATCGCGGCCGTGGACGAGACGGCGGGAGCGAAAGCGAGGAAGATGATCGAGGATCTCACCGCAGAGGTCGAGGTCGGAAAGGTGTACACGGGGACCGTGACCCGCATAATGAACTTCGGCGCGTTCGTGGAGATACTCCCGGGCAGAGAGGGTCTGGTCCACATCTCCGAGCTTGCGCACACGCGCGTGCCCAGGGTCGAAGACGTCGTTAAGGTGGGCGACACCATCGAGGTCAAGGTGACCGAGATAGACCGGCAGGGCCGGATAAACCTGTCGCGCAAGGACGTGCTCCCGAGAGATCACGCGTTGGAGGCTGGGCGCAGGCCGGGGGCACCAAGGCGGCCGGAACAGCACGGCGGGTACAGGCACCGAAAGTAAGGTCGCCGAAAGCAAGGTCGCGGAGAACGAACACACGAGGCCCCGGGAATGGGAACGGGAACGGGAATAGCGCGCCCGCCTTGCCCAAACGCCCACCCGACGCTGACGCGTTGAGCGGGGGGCGCGCCGGAACGCCCCTGGGGCTATCGCCCGCGGGACCATGACATGCTTATGTCCCCTCTACTGATTCGTTCGACTGATTCGTTCCCCACCTAAGGACTCACGAGATGTGATAACGCTTGATCTTGTAGTAGAGGCTGCGGAGGCCTATGCCGAGCAGCTTCGCGGCCGCGGTCTTGCTGCCCTTTGAGGCCTGAAGGGCACGAAGGATGGCCCGTTTCTCGGCATGCTCGACGGCCTCGCGAAGGCTTGGGACGCCCTGTGCGGATGGCCCGCCCCGCCCGAGCGCCTCGGCTTCTGCTTCGGCCTCGGAGCCCTTCCCCGGGACTGCCTGGCCTGCTTGCCACGCCTGAAGACCCTGCTGGAACCTGCCCAGGGCGGGCAGGTGGCGCGGCAGGATCTCTACCTCGCTGAAGTGCATGTTGATGATGGCGCGGCTAAGAACGTTCTCGAGCTCCCTCACGTTCCCCGGCCAATCGTACTCGGCGAGGATGTCGAGGGCCTCCTCTGAGATGCGGCTCACGTTTCTCCCGTAAGCCTGGTTGAACCGACGTATCAGGCTGTGGCACAGGAGAGGAATATCTTCGATGCGCTCCCGAAGGGGTGGGATGAAAATGGGGACCACATTGAGCCGGTAGTACAGATCCTCCCGCATCCGCCCCTCGCGGACGGCCTTCTCGAGGTCGGTGTTGGTGGCGGCTATCACGCGGACGTCCACGGGTATGGGACGTGTGTCACCGACCCGCACGATCTCCTTCTCCTGAAGGACTCGCAGCAGTTTGGCTTGCAGCGCGAGGTTCGTGGCCCCCACCTCGTCCAGGAAGATGGTCCCGCCGCTCGCCTCCTCGAAGAGGCCGCGCTTCCCGCCTCGCTTCGCGCCCGTGAAAGCGCCTTCCTCGTAGCCGAAGAGCTCCGACTCGAGGAGCGTATCTACGATCGCCGTGCAGTTCACCCTTATGAACTGGCCTCGTGCCCGGTCGCTCGCGTTGTGGATGGCGTGTGCGAAGAGCTCCTTTCCGGTTCCGCTCTCCCCTCTCAGGAGAACGGTGACCGGCGTCGCGGCCACGCGCCTGGCTTGTTCGATTGCCCGTGCCATCTTCGGGCTTACGCCGACTATGTCGTCGAAGGTGTACTTGGCCTCGAGCCGCCTGATGAGCCTTTTCGCCCTGTCAAGCTCCTCGGTGAGCCTCCGGATCTCGGATGTATCGTGAATCACAGCCACGCTCCCCTTGAGCTTGTCATCAACGATGATGGGCGCGGCATGGACTATGACCTCTTTCTTTCGCGGGCCGACCTTCATGTGGGCGCCCCGCACGGGAAGCCGCGTGCGAAGCACCTTCATGTGCATGCTCTCACCCTCCGCGATATCGGTGGTGGCCGGCTTGCCGATGACGTCCTCCTCGGTGAGTCCGGTCAGACGGGTGTACGCGGGGTTGATCAGGAGCCCCATGCCGTTCTCGTCCACGACCGAGATCGCGTCCTGAGTTGAATTGATTATGGCCTCCAGGAGGCCTTGGATCTGGCGCAGGTTCGTGATCTCCTCAGCGAGCGAGATGACCTCGCTGATGTCCCGGAAAACCGCAACCGCACCGATCACTCTGCCCTCGGCGTCTCTTACAGGCACGCGGTTGGTGATGATCTTGACCCCACCTAACACCTGTTGCTGGTTCAACTCGGCCTGGCCCGTCTCCAGCACCACGTGGAGCCTGGTGTTCGGGATCACATCCTGCGCGCGCCGTCCTATCATCTCATCCGGATCGAGCCCAGTGATGCGGGCGGCGGCCGCGTTGAAGATGGTGATGAGACCGTGGCGGTCCACAGCGATCATCCCGTCGTGGGTGGAGTTCAATATGACCTCGAGTTCCCTGTTGGAGAGCCGAAACTTCTTAGCCTGCGCCATCGAATCCCTTCCTCATCGCTGCCTCAATATGTGTAGAACCCTTTCCCTGTCTTTTTGCCCAGGCACCCGGCGTCCACCATTCGGCGGAGGAGGGGACACGGCCGGTACTTCGGGTCCCCAAAACCCTCGTAGAGGATCTCCATGATGTACAGGCACGTGTCGAGCCCGATGAGGTCGGCGAGGGCGAGTGGGCCCATAGGATGGTTCATGCCGAGCCGCATCACGGTGTCGATATCCTCACGGGATGCAACGCCTTCCATGAGGCAATACGCTGCTTCATTGATCATGGGGATGAGGAGCCTGTTGGAGACGAACCCAGGGTAGTCGGAGACCGACACGGGGGTCTTCCCCATCCTTTCCGCGAGGGCCCAGGCGTCCCTTCTCGTCTCGTCCGAAGTGGCCTGGCCTGATATGATCTCCACCAGTTTCATGGCAGGAACAGGATTCATGAAATGCATGCCGATGACCTTCTCCGGCCGTTTCGTGGCGGCCGCAAGCCGCGTGATAGATATGGAAGACGTGTTGGAGGCTATGATGCTCCTGGGCGGCAGGAGGTCGTCCACCCTCCGGAGGACATCCTTCTTGATATCGACGTTCTCCGTGACAGCCTCGATCGCCACGTCGGCGTCGGACGCGAGGGAAAGGTCTGCCCCGACGCGGATCCGTGCGAGCGCTGCGTCCCGTTCCTCGGGTCCCATCTTGCCCTTCTCAACCGCCCGGGAGAGCCCCCGTTCGACGGCGACGAGACCCCTTCGCGCGAGGTCTTCCGAGACGTCCAACATGACTACTTGGACCCCGGCCGCCGCAGCCACTTGTGCTATACCGGACCCCATTTGTCCGGCACCGATCACCGCGAGCCTCGTGACGTCCATCAGCATGCCCCCTTCCGTTACGGATCTGATTTGCGCTTTGGGAAAGCGCTGGCGCATCCCTTGCATCCCTTGAATCTTTCTGCGTCTAGGACTCGATCCCTTCAAAAAGCGGGCGAAGGATGAGCGTGCGGCCCGGCTTTACGTGCGAGGTTGATGCGGGCTTGGACGAACCCCGTGGTTCGTTGGCCGACTCAAGGGCCGCTCGTGCGCCTCGTATGTATGAAGGGAAGCGAGGGACCGACGGCGTGCAATCTTTTGCACGCCGCGGCCCGCGAGGACTGCACGGATTTGCACGCAGCCTGCCGTCATCCGGCCGGCGCTGCCTGGTCTGCGGGCGATCGCGGGCATCAGGGTCGTCGAGGGGAATGGCATGACACTTGCATGGGATCAACTTACGGCCACCGCGCGCAAGGCCTCTCGGCCCACATGAACAGGCTGGCGACAAGCCGACAACCTGGCAGGCCTGCCCGGGTCTGCGGCGGGAGACGATCTGAAGGTGGAAACGTTGCAGGTCCTCGTGATTAATCCCGGCTCCACTGCCACCAGGATTGCCCTGTACACCCCGTCCGGTCCGCTTTTCGAGAGGAAGCTTGTCCACGATCACAAAACGCTCGCCTCGTTTTCCAGCATCATGGACCAATTCGAGTATCGACTGTCCGAGGTCATTGCCGCCCTGAAGGAGGCGGCCGTGGAACCGGATTCGGTCGCGGCGGTCGTGGCTCGTGGTGGTCTTTTGCGGCCTTGCGCCGGCGGCACTTACGTCGTGAGCGACAGGATGCTGGAGGACCTTCGGAACCAGGTGCAAGGGCCCCACGCCTCGAACCTCGGGGGCATCATCGCCCGCGCGATAGCGGACGCCTGGGGCGTGCCGGCCTATGTAGTGGACCCGGTGTCGTGCGACGAGTTCGAGCCTCTGGCCAGGGTGTCGGGCCTGCCGGAGCTTCCCAGGCGCAGTCTGAGCCACGCGCTGAATATCAAGGCCACGCTGAGGCAGGCGGCGCGGGAGATGCAGGCGGACCTCGATGTCGCAAACTACATCGTCGCGCACCTGGGCGGGGGCATATCTGTGGCGGCGTGCCGTGGCGGGCGCATCATCGACGTGAACAACGCCAATGAGCAGGGTCCCTACAGTCCGGAGCGGGCGGGTGGGGTGCCTGTGGTCCCGCTTGTCCGGCTCGCCTATTCCGGCAAGTACACAAGAGAGGAGCTCGTGAGGAGACTCGTTGGACGAGGGGGCATCGCGGCTTATCTTGGGACGTCAGACGCGGTCGAGGTCGAAGCGAGAATCGCCCGCGGTGATGAGTTCGCGCGGCTCGTGTATGAGGGAATGGCTTATCAGGTGGCCAAAGAGATCGGTGCGATGGCTTGCGTGCTCGCTGGCGACGTGGACGCCGTTCTCATAACGGGAGGCCTCGCGAATGCGACCCGTCTCGTGGACATGATCCGGAGTCGGATCGAATTCATCGCCGAGGTAAGGGTCTATCCGGGCGAGAGAGAGATGGAAGCCCTCGCAATGGGGGCTTTCAGAGTCCTTCGCGGTGAGGAGGAGCTTGGGACTTACGAATGAAGGGGGGACGGATTTGGGGGCCGGAGTCATAAGGAGCCTTGATGACCTCGCGAAGGCGGCGAGGGAGGTGGGCCCGAGGACGTGCGCCGTGGTGGCTGCAGCAGACCCGGAAGTGCTCCTGGCAGCAGACGAGGCGTCGCGGCGGGGGATAGCGAGGTGTATCCTCATTGGGGATCCCGTGGCCATAGGCAAAGCCGCCGCCGAAAGCGACATCGACCTGTCGTCCCACGAGCTCGTGGAGGAGAGGGACACACTTGCGGCGGTTCGCGCAGGCGTTGCCATGGTCAGCGCGGGGAAGGCGGACCTTCTGATGAAGGGGCTTGTGAGCACGGCGGATGTTCTCAGGGCGGTTCTTGACAAGGAGGTCGGTCTTCGTACAGGGCGACTGCTTTCGCACGTGTCTGTGTTCGAAGTGCCCAGGTTCGAGCGTCTCCTCATCTTCAGCGACGGAGCGATGAACATCGCGCCCGGGCTTGCTGAGAAAGCGCAGATCACGCAGAACGCCATTGACGTGGCGCATGCGCTCGGAATCGCGGAACCGCGCGTTGCGGCATTGGCGGCTGTGGAGAACGTGAATCCCGACATGCCCGCGACCATCGATGCCGCGTGTCTCGCCAAGATGTCTGAACGCGGGCAGATCAAAGGAGCGATCGTGGACGGTCCGCTTGCGCTGGACAACGCCATATCGGCTGCAGCTGCGAACCATAAGGGCATCTCGAGCCCGGTCGCCGGCCGAGCGGACATACTCATCGTGCCGGACATCGAGACGGGCAATGTGTTCTACAAGGCGCTCGTCTATCTTGCAGGCGGGTGCGCTGCGAGCGTCGTGGTGGGCGCGAGGGCGCCCGTGGTGGTCACGTCGAGGTCCGACTCTCACATGGCGAAGGTGTACTCGCTCGCCCTCGGAGTGCTTCTGTCGAGGTGAGGTGGGGGATCGGAAGGGGTCGGCTTGTCGGGATTGCCAGCTTGTCGGGATGCGGCGTTACCCAGGTTGACACCTGGAGGAATACGGACGCGCCCAAAGGAGGAGATCCGGAATTGAAGCTCTTTGAAGAGATGGGACGCTACGGGTTTGAACAAGTGGTCTTTGCGACCGACGAGGTCTCGGGGCTGCGGGCCATCATAGCGATTCATGATACAACCCTCGGCCCTGCCCTCGGCGGGTGTAGGATGTGGCCCTACTCGTCCGAAGAGGAGGCGCTCACCGACGCCTTGCGACTCGCCCGGGGTATGACGTACAAGAATGCCGCTGCCGGCCTCGATTTCGGCGGGGGCAAAGCGGTTATCATCGGAGATCCGCGCAAAGACAAGTCAGAGGCGCTCTTCCGCGCGTTCGGGAGGTTCGTGGATACGCTCGGCGGACGGTACATCACGGCCGAGGATGTGGGCGTGAGTGTGGAAGACATGGAGACCGTGCACATGGAGACCGACCACGTGCTGGGTCTATCTGCGACGACCGGCTCAAGTGGCGACCCGTCGCCCGTCACGGCGTTCGGGGTCGTGCGCGGCATGAAGGCTTGTGCGCTGGAGGTCTTCGGAAGCGACTCGCTCAAAGACAAGACCGTCGTGGTCCAGGGAGTGGGCCACGTGGGCTACCATGTGGTGAGGTATCTTGTCGAGGAAGGGGCGAAGGTATACATCGCCGACATCTACGAGGACCGGGTCAAGAAGGCGGCTGACGATTTCGGGGCGAAGCCCGTTCCCTATGACAAGGTGTTCGATGTCGAGTGTGACGTGTTTTGCCCGTGTGCCCTTGGCGCGGTGATAAACGACGAGACGCTCCCGAGGCTTAAGTGCAAGATCGTGGCCGGGGCCGCGAACAACCAGCTCAAAGAGGATCGGCACGGCGACGCCCTGGAGGATGCAGGGATACTCTATGCGCCCGATTATATCATCAACGCGGGAGGAGTGATAAACGTCGCTGACGAATTCTACGGTTACAACAGGGAAAGGGCCTTGCGCAAAGCGGCGGGCATTTATGACAACGTCCTGAAGGTGATAGCGATAGCGGAGCGGGACGGGATTCCGACGTACAAGGCGGCGGCCCGGCTCGCGGAAGAAAGAATCGAGAAACTGGGCAAGATTCGTAAAGTGTACGTGCCCGCGTAAGGCGGTCAAGGTGACCCGGGCCGGGAGCATGTGTGCGGCTTTCGCTTTCAGCAGGACCGGCGGAGCTTGACGGCTCATCCGGGCTAAGGATGAAAGACCTTGCAGGGTGCGAGCTCGAGCTCCGCCGAAGCCGATGGCTCTCCCCGGCACGCTGAGGCGCCGTCCGGCAAACTCGGGATGAAGAGGGGGCGCAGTGTATGGCGCGCACAGAAGGCGTTGCGCCTGAGGCTAAGCCCAGCGAACACGGTGGTTTCCGTATTCTCGTGATCAACCCCGGCTCAACTTCGACCAAGATCGCCGTCTACCTTGATGACCATGTGGTTTTCCAGGAGACTATCTCCCATGACAGCGCGGAGCTGGCGAAGCTCGGCGACGTCTGGGCGCAGTATCGCATGAGGCTTGACGCTATCTTCGAAGCCCTTGAAAGACACAAAGAGCCCGTGAGCGGGTTCGACGCAGTGGCGGGTCGCGGAGGCATTCTCAAGCCTGTGGAGAGCGGAGTGTACGAGGTGAACGACGAGATGGTGCGCGACCTCACCAGTGGAGGGTCGGTGTCCCACGCCTCGAACCTTGGCGCGCTTCTGGCGCGGGAGATCGCGGCCCGGGCGGGGGTGCGAGCATTCATCGCAGACCCCGTGGTCGTCGACGAGCTATGGGATGTTGCGAGGCTTTCGGGGCTGCCTGAGATTCCGCGACGCACCATCTTCCACGCGCTCAATCACAAGGCCGTCGCCAGGAAGGCGGCGAGGGACATGGGCTCGCGGTACGAAGACCTGAACCTCGTCGTGGCGCATCTGGGCGGCGGCATCAGCGTCGGCGCCCACCTCAAAGGACGGGTGGTCGACGTAAGCAACGGCCTGGACGGTGAGGGCCCGTTCACTCCCGAAAGAGCGGGCGCTCTTCCCACCCTCGGCGTGGTGGACCTCTGCTTTTCCGGCAAGTACACCGAGGATGAGATGAGAAGAAAGCTCGTGGGCGGAGGAGGGCTTGTGGCGTACCTCGGAACCAGCAACGCTGCGGAGGTCGAACGGCGCATCGATGCAGGCGACGAGCGTGCCGCGTTTGTGTACGAGGCCATGGCGTACCAGGTCGCCAAGGAAATAGGGGCGTACGCGGCCGTGCTTTCAGGGGAGGTTGATGCTATAATCCTCACGGGGGGTCTCGCGCACTCGCGCCGCCTGGTGGACTGGATACGCGATAGAGTGAGCTTTATAGCTCCAGTCATGGTGTACCCGGGCGAAAACGAGATGCAGGCGCTCGCCGAGGCCTCTCTACGCGTCCTCAGGGGCGAGGAGCAGGCCAAGGCGTACAGGTAGGAGGTTGGCAAGATGCCCAAAGTCGTGTTCAATGAGGAGCGGTGCAAAGGGTGCGAGCTGTGCGTAACCTTCTGTCCGCGGAAAGCCCTGACCATGGCCGAGCACTTCAACAGCAAGGGATTTCATCCGGCCACTATAACAGATGAGGAACGATGCAACTCGTGCACCGCGTGCGCCCGGATGTGCCCTGAAGTGGCCATCGAAGTCTACAGATAGGGGGGAGGGCGCATGGCTGAGAAGGTTCTGATGAAAGGGAACGAGGCGGTGGCTGAGGCCGCCATTATGGCAGGTTGTAGGTGCTTTTTCGGGTACCCGATAACACCGCAGAACGAGATCCCCGAGTACATGGCTAGGCGCATGCCGGAGGTTGGAGGGGTGTTCCTGCAGGCCGAAAGCGAGGTCGCGGGAAGCAACATGGTCTACGGTGCCGCGTGCGCGGGGGCGCGGGTCATGACCACCTCATCGAGCCCGGGGATAAGCCTCATGCAGGAGGCTATCTCGTACATGGCCGGCGCGGAGCTCCCGTGCGTTATCGTGAACATCGTGCGCGGAGGGCCCGGGCTCGGCGGCATACAGGGGGCGCAGTCAGATTACTTCCAGGCGACCAAGGGGGGCGGTCACGGGGATTATCACCTTCTGGTGCTCGCCCCGTGCACGGTTCAGGAACTCGTGAACCTCACCATGGAGGCCTTCGACCTCGCGGACATGTACCGTAACCCCGTGATGATCCTCGGCGATGCCATCCTAGGTCAGATGATGGAGCCCGTGGAGATGCCCGAGCCGCGGCCCACGGCGGACCTCCCTGCGAAGACATGGGCCACCACCGGCGCTTGCGGCAGGCCGAAGAACGTGATAACGTCGCTCTTTCTCGACCCGGCGAAGCTTGAGAAGCACAACCTTCGGCTTGCGGAGAAGTACAGGCGCATGGCCGCGGAGCAGGTGCGTTACGCCACGTACATGACGGAGGACGCGGACGTGGTCCTGGTGGCTTACGGGACTACGGCCCGTATCGCGCGCGCTGCACTCGAGAGGGCCAGGGAGCGCGGGCTGCGGGTCGGTCTCTTCCGGCCGATAAGCTTGTGGCCGTTCCCATACGAGGCGCTCGCCGCCGCAACCGCCGGGGCAGCACATGTGCTGGTAGTGGAGATGAGCCTCGGTCAGATGATCGAGGACGTTCGGCTTGCTTGCGGTGAAACCAAGCCCGTGCACTTCTATGGGAGAACCGGAGGCATGAGCCCCTCGCCCAGGGAGATAATGGACGAGATCGTCAAGATCGTGGAGAAGGGGGCGTGAAGAATGCAGAAGCTGTTCGGGCGACCTGAGGCGCTGGCGGACGTGCCAACCCATTACTGTCCGGGGTGCACCCACGGCATCATCCATCGACTCATCGCCGAGGTCATCGACGAGCTCGGCGTGCGTGAGCGGGCCATAGGGATCTCGCCGGTCGGATGCGCTGTGCTGGCGTATGAGTATTTCAACTGTGACTTCGTTGAGGCGTCCCACGGCAGGGCGCCCGCGGTGGCGACCGGGATCAAGCGTGCCCTGCCGAACGCGGTCGTCTTTAGCTATCAGGGCGACGGGGACCTCGCTTCGATCGGAGCGGGCGAGATAGTGCACGCGGCTTCGAGGGGCGAGAAGATCACCGTCATCTTTGTCAACAACGCCATATACGGCATGACCGGCGGGCAGATGGCCCCCACGACCCTTCCTGGCCAGAAGACCACCACGTCTCCAAAGGGACGCGATCCCGAGGTGGCCGGTCACCCGATAAGAGTGTGCGAGCTCCTGTCGTCGCTTTCTGGGGTCGCGTACATCGCCCGCGTTTCTGTGACGAGCCCTGCCAACGTCGCGAAGGCCAAGCGCGCACTGAAGAAGGCGTTCGAGACGCAGCTCGAGGGGAAGGGGTTCAGCCTCGTGGAATTCCTGTCCACGTGCCCCACGAACTGGGGGATGACCCCTGCTGAGGCCCTGAAGTGGGTGGATGACAAGATGGCCGTGTATTACCCGCTTGGGGAATACACCAAGGTACCGGAGGTGGGCTAGGCATGCACGAGGAGGTCATCTTCGCGGGATTCGGCGGGCAGGGCGTGCTCCTCATGGGACAGCTCGTGACATACGCCGGAATGATGGAAGGCCGGAACGTGACCTGGATGCCGTCGTACGGACCGGAAATGCGCGGCGGCACGGCCAATTGTGGCGTGGTGGTGTCGGAGAGAGAGATCGCTTCGCCCCTTGTGAGTGAGCCCACGAGCGTGGTCGCGATGAACAGGCCGTCTCTGGAGAAATTCCAGGGCATGGTGACTCCTGGCGGCCTCATCATATATAACAGCTCTCTCGTGGACGTCAAGCCTGCGAGGAACGATGTCAGGGTGCTTGCGGTCCCCGCGAACGAGATAGCCAATGACATCGGCGACACGAGAGTGGCGAACATGGTGGCTCTCGGTGCGTACCTTGGTGTGACGGGCGTGGTGAGCGTCGACACGGTGCTTGAGGCGATGAACAAGGTGCTTCCGGAGCGCCGCCACGGGCTCATCCCGCTCAACGAGAAAGCCCTCGCAAAGGGAATGGACCTCGCGGCCGCGGCCCTCAAGGCAGGGTGACGCGCGAGACTCTGATCGCAGACCGAACGGGCCCGGCCTGTCGTACGCCCACCTATCGTGGCCTATTGAGGCCTGATGAGGTCGGGGTTCCTTTCCAGGGGAGTGTCGATGCCAACATGGCCGCCGATGCTCTCCTCTTTTTTGCCTTCGACAAGGATCTGCACCCTTGTAATCCCGGGGAATTCCGTGAGGGTATTCACGATCGACCAGACAAGCAGCTCTTCAGTGCGGCTGCCGCCGGGGAAACGGGTCCGGATCTCGCTTGAGAAGTCGGCGGTCGCGAGATCCCCGCTGGCGGTGACACCTAACACCCTCGTCCCTTCCGGGATGAGCCTCTCCAGGCCAGTCTCGGGCGCGGGCCCCCTTGCGAGCAGTTCCACCGCACCGCGCATAGCATCGGTCCCTGCGGGCACCGCAGCCTTGACTGGCACGAGGTACGAGTCAGTGAGCGTGGTGCGGGCATAGTACACGGTCACCTGAGCAGCGGGCTGGGGAGCCACGGCGGCCGTCTTGATCTCCGAGACGCGCTTCGAGAGCGCTGCGAGGTCGGTGAAGACCCGGTCGAGGTCCTTCTCCACACGCGCAAGGTCACGGGCGAGCCTCATGGAAGAGCCCACGGACCAGCCCGCAAGCGCGAGGGCGATGAAGATCGCGATCCAAAACTGCCACCTGCTCACGCTGATTCCTCCTGATCGGGGACGTTACTAGCTAGTAGTTCGCCACAAGTTCGCGCTGCTTTTCAGCGCGCAAGCCCTGCCTAAGGCTATCGGCCTTGCCCTCCGGGGACGGCGCGCCCGCGGCGTGCCTCGTTCGGATTTGCCGCGCAGGCCTGCCGAATCGTCGACGCCCCGTCGTGCAGGCACCGGCGTCCCTAGTGCCCTCAAGAAAAGAGACGAGAACTTATGGCACCATACTCACTAGAGAGGCGGGTGCGTGCCTGAACTCCCACTCAATCACTATCGAGTATGCTGCCCCCGGCTCGGGGAAGATATTCTAAGCGGACCGCCACAAGGCTGCGCCGCTCTTCAGCGTGCAACCCCGGCCCAGAGTTGCCGGTCTTGCCGGACAGGGAGGCGAGCTTGCAGTGCGTCTCATTGGAATTCCGCGCGCAGCCTAGCGAGATTCCAGATGCCCGTCGCGCAAGCGCCGGAAGGAAACCCTAAGTGAGGGCGCGTTAGTCTTTGCCCCGTTTTCACCGGTCGCCGCGTTGCCGGTGTTGGGCAACCCATCCCAATGATCATGATCGGAAGCATTTTCGCACCTCCACTTAGCGCCGTCAAGAAGGGAGACGAAAACCTGTGGCACCACATTTGGCGCACGACACCAGTTCTCACTGTACAACATACGACACGGGGCGCCGTACCCCTGCACGAGGGTCCTTCAGCGCTGCGGCGACCGGCGCGTTGGTGAGGGCGAGGACCGGCGTGGTGAAGTCGGTTACGCCATTCGGTCCAGGGGTGGCCAAGGCTGACGTGGTTTGCGACGGCCAGCCTGCGGAGGCGTTGTGTTACGAGGCGTTGACCGGTCCGTGTGCGCCGGGCGACGAGGTCGTCCTGAACACCACCGCGGTGGAGCTTGGCCTCGGCACTGGGGGCCACCACTTCGTGATGTGGGTGATCGGCAGGACGCGTTTGGACATGCGAGCGGGTCCAGGCCACATAATGAAGGTCCGCTACACGCCGGTGCAGGTCCGGTGCTTGGCCGTCGAGGAGGAGGCGAGCCCGCACCGGCGGGAGATAGAGGCGTTTCGCTCACTGGGTGGGATACCGGTGGTCGCTTGTGAGCTTCACAGCATGATCGCGCCTGCTGCGGCCGGGATAAAGGAGGCTGCGGGCGGAGCGGCGCGGGTCGTATACGTGATGACGGACGGAGGAGCCTTACCAGTTGCGTACAGCACGCTCGTGCCGGCCCTAAAGAAGAGAGGCCTCGTCGACTCGGTCATCACCTGCGGCCACGCGTTCGGCGGCGACCTCGAGGCCGTGACGGTCTACTCTGCCCTCGCTGCGGCGCGAGCGTGCGCCCGTGCTGACGCCGTCATCGTAGGCATGGGCCCTGGGCAAGCAGGCACGGGGACGAAGTACGGGTTCTCCGGAATCGAGCAGGGACAAGTGGTAAACGCGGCGTATTCTCTCGGAGGGACGCCGGTCATTGTCCCCAGGGTGAGTTTCTCGGACGAGCGTGCGAGGCATTTCGGGGTGAGCCACCACACCCTCACGGTGCTTTCTGAGATCGCCCTGGTACCTTGCCTTGTAGCCTTGCCAGAGCTGCATCGCAGCGAGTGGCGCCGCCTCATGGCTCAACTTGCCGAGCACGGGATAGACCGGCGGCACGTCATTCTCACCGAGGACGGACGGCCGGCTGTCGACAGGCTCAACCGGGAAGGCATCCGCGTCACGTCCATGGGGAGGGGGCCAGACGAGGACCCGGTGTTCTTCCTGGCAGCGGGCGCTGCGGGCATGCTCGCGGGGAAGATCGCACAAGCGGTGCGCTGAACCTTTGACATAGTCTCAGCGCTTCGTGGCAGGCGACAGAAGGTCGCCGAGGGTGGCGTGACTCTTGGAAAGGGCGGCAAGGGCCCGCAGGACCTCCCTGGGTTTTCCGGCTATCCAGATGGCGTGCCCGTGCATGATAACGGTCATGCGCAAATCAGCCTCCCGTACCTTACGCTTCTTCGTTCGAGTTTGGCGCTTAAGACAGCCGAATTCCCTACGCCCCGTCGTGCAAGCACCGGCAACCCTGGGCAGGACCGCCCCGCCGGAGAGCAGCGCGAACCTGTGGCGACATACTTAGCAACCCGCACAAGTGCGGCGACGACCTGTGCCCCGCACGTAGTTAGGATACGCATCTTTGGGCCGTGTGATGCCACCGGCCCACGATCTTGGAGGGATCGAGATTGGACGAACCAAACCTTGTGGAAAGGCAGCTGCGCTCTACGACGGTGTACAGCGGGAGCGTCCTGCGGCTGCGCGTGGACGATGTGGAGCTTCCGTCGGGCAGGCGGTCGCGGCGCGAAGTCGTGGAACATCCGGGCGGGGTTGCGGTGGTCGCTGTAGACCACGACAGCTCGGTGATCCTTGTGCGTCAATTCAGGTACCCGGTTCGGTCAGCTCTATGGGAGATCCCCGCGGGGAAGCTCGAGCCAGGCGAGGACCCTCTTCGGTGCGCCGCGCGCGAGCTCGAGGAAGAGACTGGTTACCGGGCGGGCGTCCTCGAGGAAGTCGTGCCGTTCTACACGTCCCCGGGGTTCTGTGATGAGGTGCTGCACCTTTTCTTTGCGAGGAGCCTTGAGCCGGGAGATGAGAGGCCCGATGAGGACGAGGTCATCGAGACCAGGCGAGTGTCCCGCGCGGAGCTAGATGACATGATAGCGAGGGGTGAGATCAGAGACGGCAAGACCCTCCTCGGCCTCTTCATGGCGATAGCGAGAGGGCTCGTTTAGCCGGGAATATCGCCGTGGGTGCGGACATACACATCTAGGGAGGTAGTCCGGAGGAGGGTGGTGTGATGCTGGACGATTCGCGTTCCCTTCTCGCGCCTTCCGGCGATTCCCTGAGGCGGCACCTGCCCGTCCTCGTCCTGGTCATGTTCATGTTTGTGATGGGGGTCATCTTCGGCTCCCTTTCGGTGAAGGCATTGCCCGAGAGCCAAAGAGCGGAGTTGGCTGAGGACCTCATGGTTTTTTTCAGGGGCTTCGGAGGCCAGGGACAGGGCCAGGCTGGCGGGGCGGCTGCGTCCAGGCAGGCGCTGTACAATAACCTTAAGACCGTCGCGTTGGCCCTGGTGTTAGGGCTCACCGTCATTGGGGCTCCCGGCATCCTGGTTCTGCTGTTCCTGAGAGGCTTCGTCATCGGATTCACCGTGGGTTTCCTCGTCGACGAGATGGGTGCCAAGGGGGTCATCCTGGCGGCCGCGTCTGTGCTCCCCCAGCATGTCTTCATAATCCCTGCGATACTGGCGGCGTGCGAGGTTTCGCTCGCGTTTGCGGTGACTCTCGCCGTGGACAGGCTGAGCCAGAGGAGAACCCAAATCTACCCGCAATTCGTCTTCACGGCGGCCGTGTGTCTCGGAGCCGTGATCCTCCTAGTCATCGGGAGCGTCGCGGACACGTACGTAGCACCGGCGTTCATCAGGCTGGTATCCAAGTACCTGCTTTAGGCATGTCGCCGAAGGCTCGCGCTACTTCCCGGCGGAGGGGCCACGCCCGGGGTTGCCGATGTTCAACGCCGGCGACCGGCAACTGCTAGGAATGAGGCAAGGGCCACCGCACCCTCACTTAGGCGTAGTTCGCCAGAGCAGGGACAGGCTGGGTCCGGCCTCTGGCCTGACCTTGAATGCTCTCGTGGGACCACTGGGACGGCCGACAACTCACGAAGTCACGAGGCGAGGGAAAACGCGTGACCTCATGCCCAGGCGGCACGCCCGAGCTTGTCCTCCGGCCCCGCGCAGGAAATTGCGGCCACCCTTGCATGGTGTTATACTGGAAACAGCGGGCAAGCGTGGCAGGTCTGGATTTGTCCCGCGACGGAGGCGAGGGCGGCGTGATCCTGTTGGACGAATTCCTCGCATACCTAGCGGTGGAACGGGGCCTTGCGCAGAACAGCCTGGAATCGTACGCTAGGGACCTGAACCAATTCACCAGTTTCGTGGAGGAGTGCCAGGGCAGAACGCTGGACGAGGTCACGCAGGACACCATCATGGCGTACATCGAGCATCTCAAGCGGCAGGGAAAGGCCGCGTCCAGCGTGTGTAGGCAGCTCGCGGCGATCAGAGGGTTTTATCGGTTCCTCGATCGCGAGGGCAAGATCCAGCGGGATCCCACGGTGAACCTCGGCTCTCCCAAGCAGGAACGGCGTCTTCCAGGCGTCCTCAGCCTCGAGGAGGTCGGCCGGCTTCTCGAAATGCCTAGCACTGAGGCCCCGGCAGGGGTGAGGGACAAGGCGATGCTGGAGGTGCTTTATGCGACCGGCATGCGCGTGTCGGAGCTTGTATCGCTCGATATCGGCGACCTGAACGTCGAGATGGGCTACGTGAGGTGCTTGGGGAAGGGAGCCAAGGAGAGGATCGTTCCTGTTGGCCGCGTGGCGTCGGGCTGGGTGCGCGCTTATCTCCGTTCTGCAAGGCCGCTCTTGGTGCGGAACCACGCTGAGAACGCGCTCTTCGTGAACGCCCGCGGCAGAAGAATGACCAGGCAGGGCTTTTGGAAGATAATCAAGGCGTACGCCGCGAAGGCGGGCATACAGAAGCGGGTGACGCCCCATACCCTGCGTCACTGTTTCGCGACGCACCTTCTCGAGAATGGCGCAGACCTGCGGTCCGTCCAGGAGATGCTGGGACATGTCGACATCGCGACGACGCAGGTCTATACGCACCTTGCCAAGGGCAAGCTTAAGGAGATATACGACTCTGCGCACCCGAGGGCAAGAGTAGAGGGCGCGCCAGCAGCGTCGACGGATCGTCCCGGAGACGTGGCCGGCGACGATTCCGCCGTCGGAGAGCCGCGTCCGTTCGGATCCACGAGCGTGAACGCTGCCGCGGGGGCGCAGAGGAAGGCGCCGGCTCCCGCGTTGGCGCGATCACGAGGAGGGAAAACGCGCGATGAGGCCGTATGACATCATCCTCAAGAAGAGGCGGGGCGAGGAACTCTCCCGTGAGGAGATAACGTTCCTCGTGGACGGATTCACGCGGGGGGATATCCCGGATTACCAGATGTCGGCGTGGTGCATGGCTGTGTTCTTCCAGGGGATGAGCGCGCGCGAAACGCGCGACCTCACGATAGCCATGGCGAGGTCAGGGGAGACCGTGGACCTTTCGGCGATCCGCGGAGTCAAGGTGGACAAACACAGCACCGGCGGGGTCGGCGACAAGACAACGCTCGTTCTGGCGCCCCTCGTGGCTGCGGCGGGGGTGCCGGTGGCGAAGATGTCCGGTCGCGGGCTTGGGCATACCGGCGGCACCCTCGACAAGCTTGAGTCGATCCCCGGGTTCCGTGTGGACCTTTCCAAGGACGCGTTCGTCCGCAACGTGAACTCCATTGGTGTCGCCGTGGTCGGCCAGACCGCGGCGGTGGCGCCGGCCGACAAGAAGCTGTATGCGCTGCGCGATGTCACGGCCACGGTAGACAGCATGCCGCTCATAGCGAGCAGCGTGTGCAGCAAGAAACTGGCGTGCGGCTCCGACGCCATCGTGTTCGACGTGAAGGCTGGCAGCGGGGCGTTCATGAAGTCGGACGAGGACGCAGTGGCTCTGGCGCATTTGATGGTGGAGATCGTGGAGGGGGCAGGCCGGAGGGCCGCGGCTGTCGTGAGCGACATGAGCCAGCCTCTAGGGCTTGCTGTGGGGAATGCGCTGGAGGTCAGGGAGGCCATCGATGCGCTTCGGGGGCAGGGGCCGTCCGATCTAATCGAGCTTTGTTTGACCCTTGGGTCGCTCATGCTCGTGCTGGGCGGGGCGGCTTCCGACACCGACCGAGCCCGGGAGCTCCTTGGCAGGCTCCTTGAAAACGGGTCAGCTCTCGCCAAATTTGCCGAGTTTGTGGCGGCGCAAGGCGGAGACGCGACCGTATGCGAACGTCCTGAGATCCTTCCGCGCGCAGCGCACACCGTGCCCGTTCCGAGTCATGCGTCGGGCTACGTCAGCGCGATCGACGCAGAGCGGGTCGGCGTCGCCGCGATGATACTCGGTGCGGGGCGGCGAGTCAAGGACGAGGCAATCGACCCCGCGGCCGGGCTTGTCGTGGAGAAGAAGATCGGCCAGGAGGTGGCCGCAGGGGAGCCGCTTGCTCTTCTGCATACGAATAACGCTGCCAGCATCGAGGAAGCGTCGCGCCTTGTGTCATCGGCGTATACGATCTCCCAGTCGCCTCCGTCTCCGCCGCTCTTGGTGAAACGGGTTATCGGCGCCCAGCGCTGACGCAGCGCGGGGCTTCGCAGGTCTTCAGGGCCATCAGGCAAGTTGCCGGATTCTGACGCCCCGTCGTGCAGTCACAGGTAGCCCGTTCCCGGCGTGACGAGCGGTTCCGCTAGTGGCTTGGTGCGGTCCGCTTTGCGGCGCACGCATGCCCTGCGCGGGGCCGAGGCGGACACTTTTGACGGCACCGCGGCGTTGAGAAGCGGCGCGGGCTTACGAGATCTGTCTACATCCTACATCGTGTGCGGCCGCCTAAGTGGCGTGAGACGCGCAACCTTCGACGTTCATCACCCCGGGTATCTCGCTGAGCTGCGATGCTGCCATGGGTCTTCCCCTCTGGGCGGATTCGGGTATATACCTGCATCCGCCCGAATATGTACCTGATCGAGAGCTTTCGATGGTCCTCGAGGGTGCGGGAGGGGATGCAAGATGCATGCGCGGAGAGTGCCGACGGGTATCGCTCTTGCGACGCTCGCGGTTGCCGTGGTCTACGTGTGGAGCGCCGCGCTACCCGTTCAAGTGGCAGCCCAGGAGAAACAGCAAGGCCCGGCCCCAAGCGTGTCGATCACTGCTGGCTCGGCGGTGCTCATGGACGCCGTGTCAGGGAGGGTTCTCTTTGAAAAGGAGCCCGACAAGAGGATGGCGCCCGCGAGCATTACAAAGATCATGACCATGCTCCTCGCGATGGAAGCGATAGAGCAGGGGAAAGTCAGCCTGGATGACATGGTGGTCACAAGCGAGCACGCTATGGAGATGGGAGGGTCCCAGATCTGGCTCGAGGTCGGGGAGGAGATGAGCCTCGCTGACCTCTTGAAGGCCATCGCCATCGTGTCTGCGAATGACGCGAGCGTGGCTGTGGCAGAGCACATCGCCGGGAGCGAAGAGGCTTTCGTGGACATGATGAACCAGCGCGCCCGCGAACTGGGGATGACTGGCACCCATTTCGCCAATTGCCACGGGCTTCCTCAGCGAGACCATTACACGACCGCGCGCGACATCGCCATCATGTCCCGCGCCCTGCTCCGCTACCCGAAAGTACACGAGTGGTTCACTACTTGGATCGACTACGTGCGGGGCGGCAAGAACATTCTCGTGAACACCAACAGGCTTATCAAGTCCTACGAGGGGGCTGATGGCCTCAAGACCGGTTTTACGGAGGAAGCGGGGTACTGCCTGTCAGCCACGGCGAAGAGAGGAGGCCTAAGGCTCATAGCGGTCGTATTGAACGTGGCCGATTCTCAGCTCCGGTTCAAGGAGGCGTCGGCTCTCCTGGATTTCGGGTTCAGACATTACGCCGGCGTCGAGATCGCGTCGCAGGGCCAGGTCATGGCACAACTGGACGTGGCGCGCGGCGTGGTCGAGAAAGTCGACATCGTCGCGAAGGATCCCCTTGTTGCCGTGGTGCGTCGCGGCGAGGAGGGCAAGGTAACGAGCGAGATGATCCTTCCGGAGAGGATCAACGCCCCGGTGCAGAAGGGACAGAAGGTCGGGGATCTCATTGCGCGTCTGGAGGACGGGACCGAGGTCGCGCGGGTCGACCTTGTAGCTGCGGAGGAGGTGAAGCGCGGGAGCGTGTTCAGGGTGCTGTTTCGTGCCACCCGCAACATGCTGAGAGCGCTCTTCCGGGTGGGGAAGGACTGAACCTAGGCTCATCTAGGTATGGCGCTGTGAGCTTTCGCCTGATTTCCTGGCAACCCCGACAGCACCTACCTCACGCGAAGGGTGGCCGCGAACTCCCGGCGATGTGCTTAGGCTGCAAACGATCCAACCGCTGGCCGGGTTCAGCTGTTGGAAACAACGCGTGGCGGGCGACAGGCGACGCCGCGCGTTTTTGCTTGCTCGGGGAGGACTCGCGGTAGAGCTGTAGAATAAAACCGGTCGGGAGCGTCCAAATGGCAGTATATGGAAGGATGTAGCGGGAGGGCTACGCATGAGGACCGAGACCAGGGCCATCGGAAACGTTCTTGTGGTTCGCCTCTCGGGAGAGCTCGATCTTGGGACTGCACCCGATTTCCGTGGAAGGGTTGAGGAGGAGCTCGACGCAAGGCCCGACGTCACCTGTATGTTCCTGGTGCTGCGCGACGTGACGTTCATCGACAGCTCGGGCCTGGGCGTCATCCTCGGCAGGTACAAGCGGCTTCGCGCCCGCGGCGGCAGCCTTGTCGCGGTGTCGCCGTCTCCGCAGGTTCGCAAGGTCTTCGAGCTCTCGGGCCTGGCGACCATCATCCCCGTGTGCGAGACCGAGGACGAGGCATGGGCGCGGGCATCGGGGGTGTGACGGGATGGGCGCGACGAACCATGTGACGTTCGAGTTTCCCGCCATCGCGCAGAACGTCGAGTTTGCCAGGGTAGCGGTAGCGTGCTTCGCATCGCAGATCGACTCGTTCACAGTGGAAGAGATAGACGACATCAAGCTCATAGTCTCCGAGGCCGTCTCCAACGTCGTGCTCCATGGATATGACAACCCCGGCGGCCCCGTGCGCATCCGCGCATCCATCGACGGCGAGGTGCTCACGGTCACCGTTGAGGATAGCGGCCGCGGAATCGCCGACGTCGAGCAGGCCCGCCGGCCTGCGTTCACGACGTCCCCCGACCGAATGGGCATGGGGTTCACTATCATGGAGGCCCTGTCCGACACCCTTGATGTGTGGTCCAGGCCAGGGGCCGGAGTTCGGGTCACCATGACCAAGGCTCCGCGCATGGCAGGGAGCGAGGAGCATGGACCGCGGTCTTGAAGGTGTGCGGTTCCCCGATACTCCTCTTCTGTCCGACGAGGAGGTTCGCGAGCTTGCCGCGCGTATCCGCGGCGGGGACGCGGGGGCCCGCGAGGAGCTTGTCTCGAGGAACCTGCGGCTCGTGATGAGCATAGTCAGCCGGTTCTCGCAGAGGTCGAGCGACCCAGAGGACCTGTTTCAGGTGGGCTGCCTGGGGCTGCTGCATGCGGCTGACAGGTTCGACCCATCGCTCGGCGTTCGCTTTTCGACGTACGCGGTTCCGGTCATAATGGGGGAAATAAGGCGTCACCTGCGCGATACCGGGGCTGTGAGAGTCGGAAGGAGCCTTCGGGAGCGAGCTGCCCGGGTGGAGGCTGCCAGGGAAAGGCTCCGGGCGTCTTTCGGCCGCGAGCCCACCGTGGAGGAAGTCGCCACCGAAACCGGCTTGTCCCGTGAAGAGGTTGCGGAGACCCGCGAGGCGTTTCAACCCGTTCTGTCCCTTTCAGAGGCTGTCTCCGAAGAAAGCCCCGGCCCGCTCGAGGAGCAGATTGCGACCGGTGAATCCTTCGCAGACGAGAAGGTCGAGTCCATCGCTCTAGAGCAGGCCATGACAAGGCTGAACCCGTCGGAACGCGCCGTGCTTAAGCTGAGGTTCTTTGACGAGATGAAACAGGTGGAGGTCGCCCGGGCCTTGGGCATATCGCAGCCCCAGGTCTCGAAGATCGAGCAGAGGGCTCTTCGCCGCTTGAGACAAGAGCTGACCTGAACCCGAAGAGGACGGCGGCTGAGACGCGCGGCGCTGCAGCCGCGCGCATATGTACAAGCGACCCTGGACCGCAAAAGCGAAGACGTGGCGGCACGCAGACGACGGAACGCCCTGCACTGGCCCTTCTCATACGGTGCGGGGCTTCGCGCTTCTCTGCGGCATTCGCCGGGGCACCCGCGGTGGCGAAGCACCCCGGGAATTAAAGCCTGACGCTGTGAGCATAATTACTTGGGAGAAAGGGGGTCGCTTGAGAGTGCCAGTAGTGAAGATAGTTGAGCTCATGGGAGAGTCCCCAACGAGCTGGGAGGACGCGGTGAACCAGGCTGTCAGGGCCGCATCCCAGACCATCAGGAACATCACTGGGGTCGAGGTAACGAACATGACCGCGTCCGTGGACGACGGCAAGGTCACAAAGTACAAAGCCGACGTTCACATCGCGTTTGCGGTGGACGGGACGTGATGTCGAGCTCGGCGAGGAGAGATCTACGGTGGCGTCGGAGAAAGCGAAGAAGCAGGTGTCGAACCTGCCGCACATGACCCAAGCCTCGCAAGAAGAAAAGAGACGGCAGCTGGCTTACAAGGAGCTCGTCCAGAAAAGGAAGCCGAGGCCGCGTTACCTGCGCAACGTGCTCGTGGCCTTCGTGGTCGGCGGCGCCATAGCTATCCTCGGACAGGTCGTGCTCGAGTTCTTCAAATCCCGCGGCCTCGATCTCAACGCTGCGTCCGCTCCAACCCTTGCTGTCATGATCCTCGTGGGCGTGGTGGCGACGGGCCTTGGGATCTATGATGAGCTCGGCGAATTCGCGGGCGCCGGGGCGGCCGTGCCCATAACCGGGTTCGCCAATACCATAGTCGCTGCTGCCATGGATTTCAAACGCGAGGGATGGGTTCTCGGCATGGGCGCGAAGATGTTCATCATCGCCGGGCCCGTCATAGTTTACGCGACTCTCGCAGGCGTCGCGGTGGCGGCCATCAAGTTCATAGCCTCGCCGTGATGAAGGAGGCCAGAGGACCGTGCCCGCCAAGAAGCTCGGCAGAAGCACCGTCAAGTTCGCTAGCCCGCCGATCATCGTGGGGACAGGGACGGTCGTGGGGCCGGTAGAGGGCAAGGGGCCACTGGCTTCCGACTTCGACGTCGTCCTGCCGGACCACGCGTACGGCGAGAGAACGCCCGAGAAAAGTGAGACGAAGATCCTGGAGCAAGCCGCGAAGATCGCCATCGAACGTGCTAAGATCGAGAAGAGCATGGTGGACTATTACATGGCTGGCGATCTTCTCAACCAGATAATCTCCGCAGGCTATTCGGCGAGGCAGCTTTCCATCCCATACTTCGGCCTATACGGCGCGTGCTCCACGTGCGCGATGAGCCTCGCGCTCGCGGGGATGGTGATCGATGGCGGCTTCGCCGACTACGTCCTGGTCGCTTGCTCGAGCCATTACCAGACCGCTGAGCGGCAGTACAGGTATCCGATAGAATTGAACATCCAGCGCAAGACCACATCACAGTATACGGTCACCGGCGCGGGAGCGGCGGTGCTCGCTTCGTCGGGAACGGGTCCGAAGCTGACGCACGCGACTGTTGGAAAGGTGGTAGACCTCGGCCTCAAGGACGTGCACGACATGGGAGGCGCGATGGCGCCAGCTGCCGCTGACACGCTTCTCACGCACTTTGCCGACACCGGCCGTGGCCCCAAGGATTACGACCTCATACTCACGGGCGATCTTGCGTCCTTCGGAAGTGAAATGCTGAAGGAGCTGGTGAGAGACAACGGCGTTGAGCTCGGCGCCAATTACAGGGACTGCGGCCTCATGCTGTTTGACACCAAGTCGCAGCATGTCGGGGCAGGAGGCAGTGGATGCGCGTGCTCTGCGGTGGTGACGTTTGGGCACGTCCTGAAGGAGATGGAGAAGGGCACGTACAAGAATGTGCTCCTCGTTGCTACCGGGGCTCTCATGAGCCCTCTCAGCTGCCAACAGGGCGAATCCATACCCTGCGTGGCGCATGCCGTGGTGATCGAAGCGTGACATGAATACATGAATGGACGCGAGGCGGGCGGCCTGGCCGGTTCAACGTTGCGAGGACGTGAGCTCTGTATTAGGCATGAGACGTGCGACTCAAGAACGGAGGAGAATCTGTGACGTACCTGTACGCGTTTCTTGTAGGCGGCGCCATATGCGCCATAGGCCAGCTCATCCTGGACTTTACGAACCTCACTCCTGGTCACATGCTGGTCATACTCACCGTGGCAGGAGCGATCGCGGGCGGCCTCGACCTGTACGAGCCGCTGCTCAAGTTCGCTGGTGCCGGGGCCTTGGTTCCCGTCTCGGGCTTTGGGGCATCGATCGCCCGGGGTGCGCTGGCGGAGGCGAAGCGCATGGGGATCCTTGGGCTTTTCACGGGCGTCTTCGAGTACACAGGGATGGGCATAGCTGTCGCCGTGTTTTTCGGGACGCTGGTCGCGCTCATCGCCAATCCTAAGTCGTGAGGATGTGAGGGCCACTTGGCGAAAAAGAGGGTCATCGTGGTAACCGACGGCGATGGGAGGGCCAAGGCCGCCGCAAGACAGGCGGCCCGGAACCTTGGCCTGCACTATATCGAGAGGTCCGCAGGGACTCCAACCCTCACAAGCGGGGCCGCGCTCGCCGCCATGGCGAAACAGGCGCCCGTGGAGCCCGTCATAGTGATGTTTGATGACCACGGAAAGAAAGGCAAGGGCCTCGGAGAACGCGCGCTCGAGGAGTTTGCGGCCGACCCGGAGATCGAGATAGTCGGCGCGGTCGCGGTGGCATCGAACACCAAGAGCGATCGTCCCGTGACGGTGGACGAGTCCGTCACGAAGGAGGGCGAGGTAACGGGCGGGCCCGTCGGGAAGTCGGGGTCTCCCGAGCCGCCCGGGCACAAGCGGCTTGAGGGCGATACCGTTGGGATCCTCTCTCGCCTCGAGATCCCGAAGATCGTGGGGGTGGGGGATCTCGGCAAGATGGATAGCCAGGATGCCGTCGAGAAGGGTGCGCTTATCACGACGAGGGCGATCCGTGAGATCCTCGATGAACAGCAGATGTAGCGGCGCCCGGCAGGCGCCGTGGGCCGGGGAGGAGAACTCGGGAACCTATCGACGAAGCGTTTCAAGCAAGGGAGGTGGCATATCGTCGTGGGAGAGGTCGTGGGGATTCCTCGTGCCCTTCTTTACTACCACTATTACCCCATGTGGAAGGCGTTCTTCGAGTCCCTGGGCGGGACCGTCGTGACCTCTGGTGAGACGACAAGGGCGATTCTGGACGCCGGCATAAAGGTCACGGTGGACGAGGCGTGCCTTCCAGTCAAGGTCTTCCACGGACACGTGCTCGCGCTTGCGGGGAAGTGCGACTACGTGTTCGTGCCGAGGCTCGTGTCCGTTGAGAGACGGGCCTTCATCTGTCCGAAGTTCATGGGCCTACCTGACATGATCCGGTGCAACTGCCGCGACGCACCGAGGATCATCGACTCGTGCATCAACCTGAGCAGAACCACCAGAGAGTATGTCCGCGCCGTCCTTGCCACGGGAAGGATGTTCACGCGTAGCACGCTTAGGATCTTCGCCGCGCACAGGAAAGGGCGGGCTGCCCTCACGCGGTACGGACGGTGCCTGGAGAGCGGGATGACTCCCGACGAGGCTATGGCCTTCATGGGCGTTGCGCCTCTTTCTGATGAACTCGCCCAGAGGGCCGTGGCCGCTGCGTCGTCGACGTCCGGCGTCGCACGCGGCGGTGGCGGGGCCGCGAACGTCGTCATCGGGCTCGTGGGACATCCGTACATCATCTACGACTCGTTCGTGAGCATGAACGTCATACGCCGGCTACGAGAGATGGGGGCGACCGTCATAACGGCGGACATGCTCCCCTGGGCTGTGACCGAGCGCGAAGCTGCGCGATTCCCGAAGAGGGTCTTCTGGACCATCGGGAGGAGGCTCCTCGGGGCGGGGTTCCATTTCCTGAGGTCGGGCACGGTCCATGGTTGCCTGCACATGAGCGCCTTCGCGTGCGGGCCAGAGTCGCTCATTGGCGACATCCTCGAGCGCGAAGCAGTGCGTCACAGAGATGTGCCGTTCGCCACCATAACGGTGGACGAGCATACGGGCGAGGCAGGCGTCCTCACGAGGCTCGAGGCGTTCGTAGACGTCGTGACGCGAAGGAGAAAGCAGTGATACCATGAAGATCACCTTTGCTCACATGGGCAATCTCTATATAACCGTTAAGGCGCTTCTCGAGGACCTCGGGGCGGAGGTGGTCGTGCCTCCCATGCCAAGCAAGCGCACGCTCTCCATCGGCTCGCGCTACTCGCCCGAGTTCGCGTGCCTGCCGCTCAAAGTAAACATCGGCAATTACGTGGAGGCCTTAGAGCTCGGGGCCGACACGATCGCCATGGCCGGGGGCGTGGGACCGTGCCGGTTCGGCATGTATGGCGAGGTACAGCGCGAGATCCTGAAAGCCCTCGGGTATGAGTTCGACATGGTCATCATCGAGCCTCCTCAGGGAAGGATCCGGCACGTGTTGGAACAGGTAGGGCGACTTGTGGGGCGGAACCCCATGCGAAAGTACGTTGGCGCCGTGAGACTCGCCTGGGCCAAGATGACGGCCGTGGACGAGCTAGAGAAGGCGGCGCAGCGAGCGCGGCCGTTCGAGAGACGGCGCGGAGCAGCGACGTCCGCGCTCGGGTCTGCCCTGAAGCTGGTCGATGAGGCATCCGGCATCTCGCAGGTGAGACGGGCGCTCGAAGAGGGCCAGGAGATGCTTCGTAGCGTGCAGGATCCAACGCCGGGCGCCTCGAGGCGCAACCCGGAGAGCCCCCCGAGGATAGGCATCGTCGGAGAGGTTTACGTGGTCCTTGAGCCCTTTGTCAATTTCGAGGTCGAGCGCCGTCTCGGAGAGATGGGGGTGCTCGTGGAGAGGTCCATATACATAGGTGACTGGGTCAAGGAACACGTTTTCAAGGACTTCATGCGCTTGCGCAAGAGTAGGAGACCGTACGACCTCGCCAAGCCGTACCTGTGCCATTTCGTGGGCGGGCACGGCGTTGAGACAGTGGGCCACACAGTGGAGTACGCGAGGAGAGGGTTCGACGGGGTGATCCAGCTTGCTCCATTCACGTGCATGCCGGAGATTGTGGCGCAAGACGTGCTTCCGGCGGTTTCGCGAGACCTGGGCATTCCTGTGATGACCCTTGTATTCGACGAACATTCCTCGGACACCGGAGTGCTCACGCGGCTCGAAGCGTTCGTGGACCTCGTTGAGCGGTCTCGGCGCCGGCGGCGGGCGAGGGACGGAACGATGGGGTGAGGGCATGTATGGCTCGTAGAGCGTATCTCGGTGTGGATGTCGGATCAGTCAGCACGAACCTTGTGCTCATGGACGAACAGGGGGAGGTCCTGGAGAAAGTGTATCTCCGGACCAAGGGTGAGCCCATCGCCGCCATTCAGGAGGGCATGAGAATGCTTGCTCCCACCGCCTCTGAAACGGAGATCGCGGGGGTGGGCACCACCGGCAGTGGAAGGAGGCTTGCCGGTGTGATCGTCGGTGCCGACTGCGTGAAAAACGAGATCACGGCTCACGCGGTCGCCTCCGCGCACGTGGTTCCCGAGGTGCGGACGGTCATCGAGATCGGCGGGCAAGACTCCAAGATAATCATCCTGAGGGAGGGCGCGGTCATCGACTTCGCCATGAACACGGTGTGTGCTGCGGGAACGGGTTCCTTCCTTGACCAGCAAGCTGCGAGGCTTGGAGTGCCCATCGAGAGGTTCGGCGAGCTCGCGCTCATGTCCAAGACGCCTGTGAGGATCGCGGGAAGGTGTGCCGTGTTCGCAGAGTCGGACATGATTCACAAGCAACAGATGGGCCACCGCATCGAAGACATCGTTGCGGGCCTGTGCGAGGCGCTCGTCAGGAACTACCTCAACAATGTCGGCAAGGGCAAGGACATCCAGCCGCCGATCGTCTTCCAGGGCGGGGTCGCGGCAAATGTGGGGATGAAGGCGGCTTTCGAAAAGGCCCTCGGGACCCCAGTGACCGTCCCGGAGCATTACAACGTCATGGGCGCCATCGGCGCGGCCCTTCTGGCTGCCGAGGAGGTGGAACGCCGCGGCGGCCCTTCAAACTTCCGCGGGTTCCACGCGCTCGATATGGACTACGCCGCATCTACTTTTGAGTGCAAGGGTTGCCCGAACCTGTGCGAGGTGGTGAACATAAGGATGGGGCACGAGGTCATCGCGAGATGGGGTTCCCGGTGCGGTCGTTGGGATTCGTTCTGACCCGTGCCCGCGAGGCCCACATGTGGCTGCGAGCACCAGCGAGCCCGGCGCAGAATAAACTTGCATCGTGACCGGAGCTTGCGAGGCACAGGGCGCGGCACGCGCCGCGGCGTCACGGCGTCACCGTTTCCTTGACCCGTCCCAGCCTGCGTGCTATCATGGAGGAAACTGTGACATGCTGAGCCGGCTTGAGCGGGGATTGGAGCGGAGAACGAGTGGACCTTCGCGGAACGATGAGGATAACGGATGACGGAAGGCTTGAGATCGGCGGCTTGACGTGCGACCGCCTGGCGCGGGAGTTCGGCACACCGCTTTACGTCATGGACGAGGACGACATCCGGGCGAGGTGCCGCGAGATCGCAGGAACGCTCTCCCGGGCGTATCCTGATGTGTTTGTCGCTTACGCAAGCAAGGCATTTTCGACGCTTGCCATGTGCAGGCTCGTCCACCAAGAGGGCCTGGGCTTGGACGTGGCGTCCGGCGGAGAGTTGTATACCGCGCTCCAGGCGGGGTTTCCTCCGGAACGCATCCTTTTTCACGGGAATAACAAGTCCCTTGATGAGGTCGAGATGGGCGTTCGCGCGGGGGTGCTGAGGTTTGTCGTGGACAACATGTATGAGCTGGACCTGCTTGAGGGAGTAGCCCGCAGGTTCCGCAAGAGGGTCCACGTGCAACTCCGCTTGACTCCCGGCGTGGACGCGCACACCCACGGGTATATCCGCACAGGTCAGCTTGATTCCAAGTTCGGGCTGTCGATCGTAAACGGGGAGGCCATGGCCGCGGCAAGAAGGGTGCTTGCCAGCGAGCTTCTCGTCCTTGAGGGCCTGCACTGTCACATCGGCTCCCAGATACTCGCAGTGGAGCCTTTTGGAATGGCGGCCGCGGCGATCATGGACTTCGCATCCGACCTCAAGAGAAACACCGGATGCATCGTGCGCGAGGTGAATCTCGGAGGCGGGCTCGGGGTCAGATACAGGTCAGGGGAGGAAAGGATCCCCCTCGGGAAGTACGCGTCTGCGATCTCCAGAGTCATCCGGGAGAAATGCCTTGCGCACGGCCTTGAGATGCCGCGGCTCATGGTGGAGCCGGGACGATACATAGTGGGCGAGGCTGGCACGACGTTGTACACGGTCGGCGCCATCAAGCAGGTCCCTGGAGGGCGGAAGTACGTCGCCGTGGACGGCGGCCTCGCTGACAACCCCAGGGTGGCGCTCTATCAGGCGTCATACGAGGCGGTCGTGGTGACGCGGGTCCTCGCTCCTCCCGAGGAAAGAGTGTCGATCGCCGGCCGACACTGCGAGTCCGGAGACATGCTCATATGGGACATCCCTCTTCCTCGCCTTCAACCTGGCGATGTCCTGGCTGTGTTGACCACCGGCGCGTACAACTACTCGATGTCTAGCAATTACAATAGGTATCCCAGGCCCGCGGTGGTTTTCGTGAAAGGCGGGATGGCGGACGTGGTCGTCGCGAGGGAGAGCTATCAAGACGTTGCGGCCCGTGACCGTATCCCGGCAAGGCTGGAGCTTCCTTACGAGGCCTCGTCATCGTCGTGCGCGAGCGCCGCGGACAGCGCGTGACCAGTCAATCCGTCGTGCAAGTACGCGCAACCCCAGCGTCCTCGGGGGAGGACACTGAGGGTCAAGACTCATCGCAGCACACTGTCGATCGGGTTAAAGGTAGCGGGCGGCGGGTGTCAGGCTGCAGGAAACAGGCGTCCACGCGGAGTATAGCCTGATCATGAATGGTACGGAGGGGAATAGATGGTCGACCTTGCTTCCATCCTCGTGACGCTGCCCGTCATACTCCTGTCCCTGACCGTGCATGAGTACGCTCATGCCGCGGCGGCGAACGCTCTCGGCGACCCCACGGCGAAATGGCAGGGGAGGCTCACCTTGAATCCCCTGGCCCATCTCGACGTGTTCGGAACTCTTGCGTTGATCCTCACGCAAAGGTTCGGGTGGGCGAAGCCCGTGCCGGTGAATCCCGCGTATTTCAAGGATTGGCGACGCGGGATGATGGTCGTGGGGGTGGCCGGTCCCCTTGCGAACGTGGCTTTGGCTTTCCTAATGGCACTGCCGCTGAGGCTGGGGATCCACATGCCGCTGTGGCTGATGCGTCTCGTGATATCGGGCATCGTGATCAACCTGGGGCTTGCCGCCTTCAATCTGATACCGATCCCGCCACTGGACGGGTCAAGGTTGTTGCTGGGGGTGCTGCGGGGTAAGAATCTTTACATCTACCATCAGTTGGAGTCATACGGGTCGTTCATCCTTTTGCTCCTCGTGTTCAGCGGGGCGACTAGGATCATAATGGGGCCGATCATAAACCTCCTGGCGCTCCTGGTGCTGGGCCAGAGGCTTCTATGACGGCACGGGGCCCTTGGTTGCGATCGGTTGGATGAGGCGATGGGTCGCCCGTTGACAGGGTTCACAGCGGGCCGGGCAGGTAGCGCCCTGCCGGGCAGCACGGAACGGAGTGGCGCGCGACGGATCGTTGAGGAGGACGGGGACATGCCAAAGCCAAGGATATTCAGCGGTATGAGACCAACCGGAAAGCTACACCTGGGCAACCTCTTCGGTGCGCTCATAAACTGGGTCAGGCTTCAGGACGATTACGACTGCGTGTACGGGGTCGTGGACTGGCACGCGCTTACCACGGCGTACGAGGACACGAGCGAGATCAAGTCAAATACAAGAGAGCTTGTCTTGGACTACCTCGCGGCCGGGATAGACCCCAAGAAGAGCATTGTGATGAAGCAGTCCGACGTGAAGCAACACGCCGAGCTTTCCCTCCTTTTCTCGATGATCACACCTCTCTCCTGGCTCGAGCGTTGTCCGACGTACAAGGAACAGCTCCGCGAGCTCGAGGGCCGGGAGATCATGACCCACGGGTTCCTTGGGTATCCCGTTCTCATGGCCGCCGATATCCTTGTGTACAAGGCCGATGCCGTGCCGGTGGGTGAAGACCAGCTGCCCCATCTCGAACTTACCAGGGAGATAGCGAGGCGGTTCAACTTCCTGTACGGTCCGGTCTTCCCGGAGCCTCAAGCCAAACTGAATGAAGTCGTCCTGCTCCCGGGCACCGACGGGCGCAAGATGAGCAAGAGTTACAACAACGTCATCGAGATGTCCGCGAGCGCTGACGAGGTGCGGAGGGCCATAGAGAACATGGTCACCGACCCCGCGAGGGTACGTCGGACAGATCCAGGCCATCCTGAGGTTTGCTCCGTGCACGCGTTTCACAAGGTCTTCTCCCGCACCATGCTGGACGACATAACGAGGGAGTGCGTAAACGCCGGTATCGGGTGCGTGGAGTGTAAGCGGCGGCTCGCTCTTGCGGTGAACGAATTCCTGGAGCCGATCCGGGAGCGGAGGAAGGCAGTAGAAAGGGAGCCGGGCCTCGTCGAGGACATACTGGCCGACGGGGCGAAGCGGGCGCGCGTGCTCGCGGAGGCGACCCTCGAGGAAGTCAGGAAGGCGATGCGGATTTGAACATGATCCCCGTAAGGGTCGAGGGGTTTTCTGGCACGCTCGAGGAGCTGGCGCGGGCGATCGAGAGGGGAGAGATCGACGCTCGCACAGTGTCCGTTCACGAGGTCATTCGGGCTTGTTTTGAGGAACTGGAGCGCTCCGAGGGGACCGGGCTCGACGCGGTCGGTGGGTTTCTTGTGGCCGCAAGCACTCTCGTGGCAGCGAAGTCGAGGGCTCTCCTGCCGTCGGAGCCCGAGGAGGCCGACGGGGCCGCCGGTGGATCTGATGACTGCGGGGGCTCGGCGGAAGACGACGGCAACTCCGCAGATGACAGCCGCGAGAGTGATGGAAACAGCGCCTTGATAGCCCATCTCATGAAGTACCGCATCTTCAAGGAGGCTGTAGAGGAGCTTGCGAGGCGCGATGAGGCGTGGCGCCTGGTGTACCTGCGAGATACCCTTCCACCAGGGACGGGCGCCGCGTTGCCTCCCGAGGGTGTGGGGCTATCCGACCTCATTCAGGCCCTTCGTCGCGTGCTCGAAGGCATCCCGGAGGACGAGTTCACCGCTGTCCCGGCCGACGACCTCTCCATCGAGGAGAAGATGGACGTCATCCTCACCCGATTGCGCCAGAAGGGAAAGCTGGTGTTCGGCGAGCTGTTCGACGGCCCGACTGTGACCCGTTCCGAGGTAATCGCCGTGTTTCTCGCGCTTCTGGAGCTCATCAGGCTCGCGAAGGCCGTGGTCCGCCAGGACGCGCACTTTGGTGAGATACTGATACTGCCTGCGGTCGGGGGCGCCGACCATGGAGTATGAAGAGGCCAAGGCCGTCATCGAGGCCATGGTTTTTGCATCGCCGCGTCCGGTTACCTCGCAGGAGATGGGCGCGATCCTCGGCATAGATCCGCGCACGGTGAACGCCATAGTGGACGACCTCCGGCAGGAGTATGACCGGAACAGGCGGGGCATGCAAATAGTGTTCGTTGCCGGCGGCTACCAGATGGCCACCAGGCCTGCACACGCCGCATACATAGCCAAGTTGAACGTGGGCACCAGACAGGCGCTCTCCAGGCCTGCGCTGGAGACCGTGGCCATGATAGCTTACAAACAGCCCATCACCAAAGCCGAGCTGGAGACGATCCGCGGGGTCCGCGTGGACGGCGTGCTCACAACCTTAATCGAGCGCGGGCTGGTGCGGCCGGTGGGCCGCAAGAAGGCACCCGGGCGGCCAGTGCTTTACGGGACCACCCCCGAGTTCCTCCGCTGGTTCGGCTTGGCATCCCTCGATGATCTCCCGCCTATAGAAGGAGACGCGGCGACTCTGCCTGGATTCAGCCTTCGCTCTGAGTCGCGGCGGCGATCTCCGCGCGCAGGCAACGGTGTGTCCCCGGCAACCCGCGGCTCAGCCCGTGGATGAACTTGGAGATACTACCTAACGAAAGCGGCTGGCTTTTTGCGAAGGCGTGTGCGTCGCGCGCAGTCGGCGGCGACTGTCGTCTCATGGCGCCGGCGCCGCCGGACGATGCGGGGAGGGGCTGCCGATGGCGAGCGTGCGGCCGTGCCAGCTCCTTGGCCTTGCGCGTCGCGCTTGAGCCCCTCCAAGAGGCCGGCTACTCGGGGGCGAGAACGGAGGCGGGCTAGTTGCGTTGGCTCCTCATAGGCGTAGCTTGCGTCCTGGGCGTCGCGGCGCTCTCTCTCCTTCTTGTAATGCTGCCGCTCAGAGTGTCAGCGCACTTTGTGAGGACGCGCGGGCGTAACGTCATCCGCGTGCGCGTGGGCCTTCTCTGGGGCCTCGTGTGGATTCCGGTTTACACCAGGTCCTCGCGACCAGAGCATGAGAACGGCGACAGCGACGCGGTGACGGCCCGAGATGGTGTGTCGCGTCTCGCGGAATGGGTATCCCGCGTCAAGACGCTGTTGCGCTCGATCGGGGAATCGGGCGAGGGGGAAGGCACTCCAAGAGAGAGGCGGAGGGCCGGACCGGCTGCCTGGTTGAGGCGGGCGCGAGCGAGCCCGGGCAACGACGAGTCGCGAGGGGCACGGCGCTGGCACGAGGTGCGGAGACGTGTGGCACGCTTTTTCTACAGGGCCATAAGGGCGGAGGGCCTTGACGTTCAAGAGCTCCGTATACGTCTCGAGCTCGGGTCGGGAGAAGCAGCGACAAGCGCCATCGGCGTGGGTCTCGCGTACGCCTTGATCAACACGGCCCTAGCTGCTTTTCCAGTGCCGCTTAGGTTCCCGCGCGGCAGGCCAGCTATTAGCGTCGTTCCCCGATACGACCGGGCGGCCTTCGATGCCTCCATACGCTGCATACTGGCTCTCACCCCAGGTTATATTATCCTGCGAGGCATCCAGACTACACGCAGGAGGCGACGGCGGTCATGCCCGACCACCCGATAGAAGCGCTCATGAAGACCACCATGGACAGCATCAAAGAGATGGTGGACGTCAACACGATTCTGGGAGACCCCGTGGAAACCCCCGACGGGACCGTTATTCTCCCGGTGTCGCGCGTGACGTTCGGGTTCGCTGCTGGCGGCAGTGAGTTCCAGCCAGGCGCAGGCGAGGGGGCCGGAGGGCCCCAGCAGAACCCGGCAAACGGCGCCGCCGCGGGTTTGCCTTTCGGTGGAGGCGCCGGAGCTGGAATAACTGTACAGCCTGTGGCCTTCCTTGTAGTGGGGCAGGGGCAGATCCGCGCGCTGCCCGTTGACGGAGGGGCCATCATCGACAGGCTCATAGATGTGGTGCCTTCCCTTCTCGGACAGATGTCCGGCAGAAAGCGCCAGAATCCCACCGTGCCAGACGCACAAACAGAGAGACCAAACGTTCAAGGCGCCGCTCAGTGAGCCGCGTTCCTCTCCAGGCCCGGCTTGCGTTCTCCCCAGTTGTGCTGTAAAATCTGTCTGACGCAAGACGCCGTATGCAGCTTGGGGACGGGGTGGCGGGCCCTCTTGTGTGTGCCCCGTCCGCCCACCCGCTGACCAGGCAGATCGCCATGAGTTTGCTCTGCTCTTCGGCGTAGGGGCCATGCCTAGGGCTATCGGCCTTGCCCTGCGGGTCGGCGCGCCCGGAACGCGCCTCGTTCGGATTCGGCGCGAACACTGGCTGAATTCTCCACGCGCTGCAGTGCAGGCACCGGCGACCCTAGCGCCGTCGAGTAGGGGGCGCGAAGAGCTGGGGCGTCATGGTTGGTGTACAGCCGGCTTGGAGATGATGAATATGCGCCAGTTTGCCGTGATAGGCCTCGGGAATTTCGGTATCAGCGTGGCTCGAGCTCTCAGCAAGATGGGTCATGAGGTCCTCGCCATCGACACAGACCCCGACAAGGTGCAACATCTTGCCGCGGACGTGACTCACGCGGTGCAAGCCGACGCCACCGACGAGGAGGCGCTCCGGGCGCTCGGGATCCGCAACGTCGACGTGGCGGTCGTCACTGTCGGTCAAGACATCAGGTCGAGCATTTTGGCGTGCATGATCCTGAAAGAACTCGGAGTTGGATACGTGGTCGCCAAGGCCACGGATGAGCTTCATGGCAAACTCCTTGAGAAGCTGGGCGTGGACAGGGTCGTATACCCTGAGCGAGACATGGGCATCAGGTTGGCCAACAGCCTCGGGTGCTCCAACATCCTTGAGTACATCGAGTTGTCCCCTGACTATGGAGTGGCGGAGATCGTAGCGACTGAGGAGTTCAGCGGCAAGACGTTGCGCGAACTGAACTTACGCGCCCGGTACGGAGCCAATGTCGTCGCTATCCGCAGGGACGACGCGGTGAAAGTCTCACCAGGCGCTGACGATGTAGTTCGTGAGGGTGACGTCCTCGTGATCCTCGGTTCGGTCGAAAGCCTGGAGAGGCTGAAACGGATGAGATAGCCTCGGCCGGTGGTCCTGCCATGGAGAGGCTTCAGAAGATCCTCGCGGATGCGGGGGTTGCTTCCAGAAGGCGTAGCGCAGACATCATCAGACAGGGCAGGGTCGAGGTCGACGGGGTGGTCGTCCGAGGGCCGGGCGCAAGGGTGGATCCGGCGCGCGCGGAGATCAGAGTCGACGGAAAACGCATCGTCACGGATGAGACGAAGGTGTACTTGCTCCTGAACAAACCCGCAGGTTATCTTTGCACGGCTCGGGACCCACAGGGGCGCCCGACCGTGCTAGATCTTGTCCCACACCACGGCCACAGGCTTTTTCCCGTGGGGAGGCTTGATCTTGATACCGAAGGCCTCCTTCTCCTCACAAACGACGGCGAGGCCGCTTTCGCGCTTACACACCCCAGGTTCGAGGTACCGAAGACATACGTGGCGACGGTGCAAGGAGTGCCCGATGAGGGCGCGCTTGCCGCGCTCAGGCGCGGCGTGAGGCTGGGCGACGTTGTCACGGCACCGGCGCGCGTGAGGGTTCTCCGGCGCAAGTCCGGGTCAGCCGTGCTGGAGGTGGAGATCCACGAGGGCAAGAAGCGCGAGGTACGGAACATGCTGGCTGCCGTGGGCCATCCGGTGGTGCACCTGATAAGGACACGCCTCGGCATGCTCTCTCTGGGTAATCTACGGCGGGGAGCATGGAGGCATCTGACGCCCGAGGAAGTCCGGTGGGTGCGAGGGGTCGCGACTACGAGCGCAGGTCGCCCGGGGACGAAGCCGGAGCCGAGCGGCGGCGAGGGCGGGGGGCCGCAGGCGACGGGACCGGCGGATGCGTAAGGACGCCGTCCGCGGCATGCAGGATACTGAGGGCGTGTGCAGAATAGTGTGGCGTGTGCCCCATGAGGGCACGTGTGGGGCTGCGTATTCGGTACGAAATGCGAGGTCTTCTGAGGGTTGAGCGATCGATCTGGCCGGGGACGATGCGTGATCGTGATAGGGGGCGGGCCCGCGGGCCTCATGGCCGCTATCATGGCGGCCACCTGCGGGGCCCGGGTCATCCTGCTCGAGCGCAACCCCGAGCTCGGGCGAAAGCTGCTCTTGACCGGAGGAGGCCGTTGCAATTTCACGCATGATACTGATGTGGAGGGGCTCGTCGCTGGCATGCCGGGGAACGGCAGGTTCTTGTACTCCGCGTTTGCAGCCTTTGACTCCATGAGGTTGAGACGGTTTCTGGCGGAGCTGGGCGTGGGGAGCAGGGTCGAGGACGATGGGCGGGTCTTCCCATTCTCCGGGGTCGGCAGGGACGTCCTTGGGGCACTCGTAAACTGCGCTCGCAAGAAGGGCGTTGAGATGAGGTGCCTTTGGAGGGCCGAGCGGATCCTCGTGAGAGACGGCAGGGTGCGCGGCGTGATTGCCGGCAGAGTGCCGATGAGCCCTGGGCTCGTGTCGTGCGACGCGGCGATTATCGCGACCGGGGGCATAACGTACCCGATGACGGGGTCCACGGGTGACGGCTTACGGATGGCGGCGGAGCTGGGCCACACGATAGTGGAGCCGAGACCGTCCCTTGTGCCGCTCGAAACCCAGGAGCCGTGGGTCACAAACCTCGCGGGGCTCACCCTCCACGGCGCGGCTGTGGCGTCCTTTGTAGAAGGCCGGAAAACTCGGACGGGGTTCGGAGAGGTGCTCTTCACCCATTTCGGCGTATCGGGGCCAGTGATCCTCGACCTCTCACGCGATATCGCCATTGCTCTTGGTCACGGGGACGGTCCCGTGAGGCTGGTGATCGATCTCAAGCCTGAGCTTTCCCACGAAGAGGTCGACCGGGAGCTTCAGGAGGCGTTCGGTCGGCACCCTCAGCGGCGGCTGGCCAACGCGCTCCTCGAGGTGCTGCCGGCGAGGCTCATATCCGTCCTCGTTCGCGAGGCGGGCATACCTGAGACGAGGCTAGCTTCTCAGGTGACGCGCGAGGAGAGGCGCGCGTTGGGGACGACCATTAAGGGTCTCTCTCTGACCGTCAGGGCGACGAGACCGGTTGAAGAAGGAATGGTCACCGCGGGTGGGGTGGCTGTAAACGAGATCGACCCGTCCACCATGGCGTCCAGGCTCGTGCCGGGGGTATACTTCGCCGGGGAGGTCATCGATGTGGACGGCGCTACTGGCGGGTTCAATCTTCAAGCCGCGTTCTCCACGGGTTACGTGGCCGGTCGTTCAGCGGCTGCCGGAGAGGGGGCGGAAGGGAATGTGCGTTAGGCGCGGCGCCTCCGATGAGAGCCGCTTTCTCGTTCGCTTGGAGAGGGGTTTCTGGCTTGGATTCGTGGTGTTCCTTGCTGCGGCTGTCCTGGGCCAAGCTGCTCTTCTGCACGAGCACGGAAGGCAGCGGTTGAGCAGGGTGGACCGTCTTGAAGGGACAGCGCTCGGGATAGTTGAGACTCTTCAATGATTTAGCCGGCAATTCCGTGTGGAAGAAGAGGAATCGTGGCGTCTATGTCGAATAAGGCAAAAGCTAGAACTAAGGGTCCCGTGATTGCCATTGACGGCCCGGCAGGCGCCGGAAAGAGCACCGTTGCGAAAGCGATCGCCGCAATGTTCGGGCTCCGTTACGTTAGTACGGGCCATTTTTACAGGGCGGTCGCACTCAAGGCCTTGCGCCTTGGTGTGGACTTGACGTCTGCGGAATCATTAACGGCGCTTGCAGAGTCTACGGGAATCAGCGTATCCCAGAACGAGCGTGGCGATCTGCGCACCCTCCTTGACGGCGAAGATGTCACGGACAGCCTTGTGTCACCCGAGGTCGAGGCCTGTGTGTCAGAGGTGGCCAAGGTGCCCGGGGTCAGGCTCGCCCTTCTCGAGCAGCAACGTTCGCTCCTGAGGGAGGGCGGGGTTGTGATGGATGGACGCGACATCGGGACGGTAGTTGCGCCCGATGCCGATCTGAAGATATTCCTTGTTGCTACGCACGAGGAAAGGGTACGAAGGCGTCTCGCCCAGGCGAGGGAGCGAGGACACGAGGTATGTGACGGCGCGGTGGCCGACGGGGTGGCCCACCGCGACCGGATCGACAGTGAAAGGGAGGTCGCGCCGCTACGGCCTGCTCCGGACGCGGTCGTCATCGACACGACTGGCAAGGCTCCAGAGGAGACCATAGCCGAGGTGGCTCGACTTGTGGCGTGGGCGACGGGCGACCGATCGCTTTCTCCTGTGTCGTCGCGCGTCAAGGGGGAGCGAGCTTGTTATACGTGATAGCGCGAGCGATCTTGAGGGTGGTGCTTAAGATCGCTTTTAAGACGCAGATAGAGGGCGAGGGCAACATCCCGTCAGAGGGCCCTGTGATACTGGTGGCAAACCACTTGAGCATGCTCGACCCAATAGTGCTCGGGTGTGCCGTGTCAAGGCCCGTGAGATTCATGGCGAAACATGAGCTCTTCTCGAACCGGCTGTTCGCCCGGGTCCTTGAGAGCTTAGGTGCGTTTCCGGTGAGACGGGGGCAGGCTGACAGGGAAGCGTTCCACAAGGCGCTAGAGGTGCTATCCAGGGGTCAGGTTCTAGGGGTCTTTCCGGAGGGCACGCGAAGCCTGACGGGTCAGCTGCAGGCACCGTATTCGGGCGCGGTGGTTCTCGCCGAGAAGACGGGCGCACCGATCGTGCCTGTGGGGATAGTGGGTACCGACAGGATCCTCCGCAAAGGCGCGGTGGTCCCGAAGCCAGGGAGGATCTCCGTCAGGATAGGGAGGCCGATATACCCTTCCTCCCCGTCACAAGGCCAGGCGCGGGAGGGGGAACGAGGCGCGGTCGACCTGAAGAGCGTCATGATGCAGCACATAGCGGAGCTCATCGCAGGCGGCGCTCGGGCAACGAGATAATCTTCGTTGGGCATCGGGAGATAATAAGTGCAAGGAAAAAGAGGGTTTGACGTCATCCTGAGCGAGCGGACTGGCTTCTGTTACGGGGTCCGCCGCGCCATAGAGATCGCCGAGGAGGCGGGCTCGCGGGGGCCGGCCTTCACACTCGGGCCTCTCGTCCACAACCCGCAAGTCGTCGAAAGGTTGAAGGAAAAGGGCGTTACTCCTGTCGCGGGGCTCGGGGAGATAGGACACGGCACGCTCATCGTGCCCTCTCACGGGCTGCCGCCGGATCTGTTGAAAGAGGCCGAAAAGCGGGGGCTCGACGTGGTTCACGCGACGTGCCCCAACGTCAGCAGGACTCAGAGGCTGGTTGCGGATCTTAAACGTGAGGGTTATCAGGTATTCATCGTTGGAGACCCGGGACATTCCGAGGTTGTCGGGCTCGTCGGATGTGCCGATGGCGAGGCCCGCGTCGTGAGGTCGGCCGAGGATGTCCTTTCCGGCCTCGTGAGGCCCAGGGTCGGTGTCGTTTGCCAGACCACCCAGACTGTTGAAGCGTTTTGCCAGGTGCTTGCCGCCCTAGCTCTGCGGGCGAAGGAACTTGTGGCCTACAATACAATCTGCAATGCAACGGAGGAGAGGCAACAGGCAGCGCGCGAGCTTGCACGGTCAGTGGATGCCATGATCGTGGTGGGCGGGCGGGCCAGCGCAAACACGCGGAGACTCGCCGAGATCTGTGAGGCCGAGGGAGCGAGAGTGTACAGGGTCGAAACCGCATCCGATCTCGACTCTCTGGATCTTTCCGGCGTGAAGTCGGTGGGGATTGCGGCGGGGGCATCGACGCCGAATTGGGTTATCGAGGAGGTCATGGAGAGGATGAGCGTGCTGGGCGAAGACAGGATGGACGAAAAGCAGGAACCAACGGTCGCACAAGGGGACGAGGAAGGCTCGGTTGCTGGCGGCGGCGACGCTGCGGCAGCTCCCTGCGTGGGGGTGGAGGCCCACCTGGAGGAAGCCGGGGCCACTGAGAAACCAAACGAGCCCCAGGATTCGGCGGGGGCGAGCGGAGATGAGCCAGGCCGCGGGCCGGAGCCCGATGCCGGTGCTCCAGCCGGGGCAGAGGGTGAGGCCGAAGCCGGAGCGCCTGCCGAGGCAAGGTCCGAGGGGACCGGTGGGGCGGCCCAGGCGGAATCTGAAGAGCTGCCCGCTGGTGAGGAGATATCCGAGGGAGACATCGTCAAGGGAACGGTTGTCGCCGTGCACCCGGACGAGGTCCTTGTGAATATCGGCCTCAAGTCCGAGGGCGTCGTGCCGAGGTCCGAGATCTCCAGAAGGCCGGTGCAATCGTGCCTCGACGTCGTGCGGGAGGGACAGGAGATCGAGGTCCTCGTGGAAAGGCTCGAGGACAAAGAGGGCAGGCCGCGGCTTTCCAAGAGAAAGGCCGACACGGAGCGCGCCTGGGAAAGGGTTCAAAGGGCGCTCGAAACCGGTGAGACCATCGAGGGCGAGGTCACCGATGTCGTCAAGGGCGGAGTGGTCGTGGACGTGGGTCTGCGAGGATTTGTGCCTGCTTCTCACGCGAGCCGTCGTCCCATGGCTGACCTGTCACCTCTTGTAGGGCAAACCCTCCGCATGAAGGTCCTTGAAGCAGACCGGACCAAGAGGAACGTCGTCCTCTCGGCGCGCCTAGTTCAGGAACAAGAGGCGGCCGAGGCAAAGGCGAGGGTGCTCGAATCACTCCAGGAGGGCGAGGTAGTTGACGGCGTCGTGAAGCGGGTCGTAAACTTCGGTGCCTTCGTGGACATCGGGGAAGGCGTGGAGGGGCTGTTGCACGTCTCCGACATGGCGTGGACGCGGACCACCGATCCCCACGACGTCGTGAAAGAGGGCGACCACATCAAAGTGAAGGTGCTCTCGGTGGACCGGGAGCGGGAGAGGATCTCCCTCGGGCTCAAGCAGACCCTACCCGACCCCTGGGAGGACGTGACGTCCCGCTACCCGGTTGGAAGCATAGTCACGGGCAAGGTCACGAAGCTTGCAGACTTCGGCGCGTTTGTGGGGCTCGAGCCAGGGATAGAAGGGCTCATCCATATATCGCAGCTCGCGGACAGGCGCGTGTCTCGACCTGATGAGGTCGTCAAGCCTGGAGACGAGGTGTCGGTGAAGGTCATAAGCGTGCGGCCACGGGACCATCGCATAGGGTTGAGCTTGAAAGAGGCTCAGGCTGAAGGGGACAAGCAGGCGTTCAAGAAATACGCCGACAAAGAGGACGAGGCTGGGCCCACCCTTGGGGACGTCTTCGGGGATCTGCTGAAGAACTCAAGGGAGGAATAGCCCGGCTCGACCCGGTGCGAAAGATTCGCCGAGTGAGGATGCGTTAATCCTTGCCCCACTTCCAGTAGTTGCCGGGTTGCCGGTGTTGCACTCGGGGACGGCGCGCTTGCGGCGCGCCTCGTTCGAATTCAGCACTTAAGACAGCCGAATTCTCCACGCCCCGTCGTGCAAGCACCGGCAACCCCCCAAAAGTCGGCAGCACTTTTGCACCCCCACTTAGGGCTCCTCACGAGAGCCTGTGAGGCCGGCGGCTGGCTTGAGGCCAGGGCTGCCGGCCTTTTCACGTGCGCATAAGCCCTGTCGTTTCAGGGTACCCTACCTTCCAGAGTGTGGCAGCATCGTGCTATACGCGCACGGCTGAGCTTTCCGCACTGGGAAGGGAGGCAAAGAGGGAGCATGACCGTTGGGCTTGTTCTCTTGCTCGGCGTGAGCATCCTGGTTTTCCTCGGGCTGACGCACCGAGTGCTGGACAGGATGCATCTCACCGACAGACAGGCGCTTGTGGCGCTCGGCCTGATGCTCGTGGGAAGCTTCGTCGACATCCCCGTGTATCGCGGGGTCCAGTCGGTGAGCATCAACCTCGGAGGGGCCGTTGTGCCTGTCGTTCTCGGGATATACGTCCTCGCTCGCGCAGACACGCCCCTGGAGAGGGGGCGAGGGGTTCTCGGGGCCATCATAACCGGGATCGCGCTCTTCGCGCTCACCAAGTTGTTTACCTTTGAAGAAGGCCGTGTCATCCTCGATCCCTTGTACGCTTTCGGGCTCGTGGCTGGGGTTATCGCCTATCTTGCCGGAAGGTCCAGGCGTGCGGCGTTCGCTGGGGCGGTCTTGGGCGTAGTCCTTCTTGATGTGGCGCATCTCGTGGAGGTGACGGTCAGGCACATACCGGCCACGGTCCACGTGGGAGGAGCCGGGATCTTTGACGCAGTGGTGATAGCGGCGGTCATCGCGGTGGGCCTCGCGGAGGTATTTGGCGAGGTCATGGAACGCGCACAGGGTGGCCCAGTCCCGAATATCCAGCGTGACGTGAGAGTGGACTCGCCTGTCAGGGACAAGGGCTCCGGCGCGAGCGGCCCAGAGGGCGAAGGCAGGCCCGCGCAAGGTGAGGGCGCAAGGAGGGATGGCAATGACGGGGCCTGATGCGAGCCGATCTGACGCCGGGCGTCGCCGCCGGCGGGTTCGCGTCGCGCCGGAGCCGACGGCTCGGGAGGCGTCGAGCGCTCCGGCGCACGTTGTGCGACGGGTTCCCACGCGAGGCCTGGCGAGGGTCGTGGTGGCGCTGGCGGTGGCGCTGGCGGTCGCGGTTGGGGGCGCTTCGCGTCCCGTGTCCGCCCAAGAGGAGCGGGGCGAAGGATACTACACAGTCTTCGACGAGGACAAGCGCGAGATCTTCATGACCGCGATCATGGTGTCCCCTGGCGACATCTTCATCGCCGAGGATAATCGCGCTTACGAGGTCAGCTACGTGGAAGGCGATGGAGCCCATGCGGTGTTCATAGGCGTTATGGGACCTGAGGAGGAGCCTCGGGACGCAGCGGGACGGTCGTTGGGAGGTACTCTGGACAGAGTGTTCTCAGCGGCAGTGTCCGCGCTGCGCGGCGTGTTCCTGGGACAGGGCGCGACGGGCAGGGGCAGGACGGTCGTGCTCTATAACACGCACAGCGACGAGTCATACGAGCCTACCAGCGGCACACCCACCAAGGACTGGGGGGACGTGTACAGCGTGGCGGCCGCGTTTGAGAGCGCCCTCAAGAAACAGGGCTTTCGCGTAGTGAGGTCCACGGCCAACCACAACCCGCACGACGGGGCCGCGTACGCGAGGTCGCGGCGGACCATGGCTCAGCTCATACGGCAGAACCCGATAGCGGCCTTCGACATTCACAGGGACGCCGTGCCGCCACAGGCGTACAGGGCGACGGTGGCCGGCGAGGACGTAACCAAGATCACAGTGGTAGTGGGACAGCAGAACCAGACGAGGGGACAGAACATTCAATTCGCGAAGCAACTGAAGGCTGCTACTGACCGCCAGGCACCGGGCCTAATCAAGGGGATCCTGTGGGCGCAGGGTGACTACAATCAGGACATGCTCGGGCGGTCCGTGCTCCTGGAGGTCGGCGCGCACACCAACCGCCTCGACGAGGCCGAGCGGGCTGTGGATCTCTTCGCGTCCTCAGTAGCTCCGGTGCTCAGCGCTGCGGCTCCCGGGGTGGGCGTGGCTAGGGGCGGGGTCGGGCGTGCTGTGGCGTGGCTGGTGGGTATCGTGGCGGTCGCAGGGGGAGCGTACCTCATCGGGAACTCGGATAACTGGCGCAAGATCCGGTCGAGGCTCGCCGGGATCGGAGCTCGCGGGCTTCTGAATCTCCTGGGCCTGCGGCGCAGGAGGAAGCAGTGATCGTTCGTGGCTGAGGGGCATTTCCTGCGCATCGCCGCCGCAGTGGCGGTCGGCACGTTCAGCCGCCTCATTATGCTCCGCTCTGACTACAGGCAGTACCCGAGTTACCCCCACGCATACGTTGTTCATCTGGGTCTGGGAGTGATAGCGGCGAGCCTGGGAGCTCTCGCGGTTCCCGCGATCGTGACGCGCAACTTCATGGCAGCGAGCATCCTCGCCCTGGCGGGTCAGCAATTCCGTGAAGTGCGGGACATGGAGAGGCGAAGCCTCGAGAAACTCGAGGATACGGAGCTCGTGCCGAGGGGATCGGCGTACATCGAAGGTATAGCGCGCGTGTTCGAGGCCAGGAACTACCTTGCCATGGCCGCGGCTCTCGTGGCCAGCCTGGTATCGTACGTGGTCCCCGTCTCGCAGGCGATGGCCGTCACTGTGGGCGCCGCATGCGGGCTCCTCACGGCCGCTGTCATCGCTGGCGTCTTCGGACGGCGGGTCGTCGGCGACATTGCCATCGTGAGGGAGGGCCGCATCCAGTTTGACGGGCCGCTGCTCTCGGTGGATGGAATAGTGCTCGCGAACATCGGCCTGGCGGAGTCGCGTTCGGTCATCAAGACCGAGGGAATCGGGGTGGTCGTGGAACCGAAAGACGACAATGCCAGGGCAACGCTGGCGAACGTCGGCCAGAGGCAGGCTATCGTGCACGATGTGGCGAGCATAATGGGCGCCAGGCTTGACGTGAGCGAACGAGACTTCACCCCGCTCATGCGCCTAGACGTGAAGACCGGGAGGGCGGGCATGGTTATCGTGCCCATTGAGAGGGATGTAGAGGCGCTTCTGGAGGTCGTGAGGAGAGTGCCCGTCATCGAGACGTCGGTGCGAAAACCCCTCGCGACCCGCGCGGGCCGCATGGCCGCGGACTAACCGGGGCTTGGCCAAGGCAGGGCGAAACCCCGGCTGGTGGCGGAGGCATGCATATGCTAGGTTGCTGCGACCTCGGGCCACGGCTGACGGGTGAGGCGGGCGGGATGGCGTTAGCGGTGCGCAGGCGTCCCTGTCCCTGCGTCCGGCGCGAGCAACAAACGGGGCTCGCGCGTCCCGGGCCGGCCATGCGGGCGGGGACATCACACGCGCCCGACGGCGTCACGAGAGTGAGCGCGAGTATCGTGGGGTGTGAGGGGACACGGGATGCGGGGGTGGGGAAGGACCCGTGGACGTAACATTGGAACAAACGATCGCCGCGATCGTCACGACAAAGCGTGACAGGGTAGGGGGCGGAGCTCCCATATTCTTTGCGGACAGCGAGGATGACCTGCACAGGATGGCGGTGTACCTTGCCAAGATCCTCGACGGCGTGGTGCACGATCTGGGCGGTGGGACACTCATCGTGGTCAAGCATTAGGAGCATGGGCCGTGGCGGGGCGGCGTAGCCGGGCTTGTGGTATGGACGGAGGATGCCCCCGAATGAAGGTGATTTACCACTGCTACGGAAGTTCACATTCGTCGGTTGTAGCGGCAGCCATTCACCTGGGATGGCTGCCTTCTGATAGAATACCCGAGCCGCAAGAGATCCTAAGGCTTCCTCACTATGACAAGACGAGCCCCGCTCAGATCGGAACTTGCTTCTTCATGGGTACCGACGAAGCGGGAAGAGAGGTCTACATCATCGGGATGGGCGCCGCGAAGGGGGTGGTCAAGCGCGCGGTCGAGAGCATCTTTCGGATCTGCGGGCTCTCGTCCAACGACTACATGCTGGTCGACACCTTGCCGGAGGTCGGGCTTGTTACGAAGATCGGGGGGTTCCTCTCAAGGGCTGTGGGGCTCATCGGCCTCGGGCGCCCGCTCACGGTGTGGGGGATGAGGCGTTCGTACCCCAGGTTCGTGAACCTAGTGAAAGGGGTCAAGCAGCGTCTCGAGAGCGGCGGCGCTCCGGCGGGAGCCTGTCGGAGTTGACACCCCAAATGGGGTGTGGTACACTGGTTTCGTCCTTCTGATGCCCGCTGCGGGCGCGATTCGAAAGGAGAGGAACCCGGCGTGAAGAGCAAAAGGTCGCTAACCATAGTCATAGCCGTAGTGATCCTTGCCCTCATAGGTATCGGTGCCGCGTGGACGTACTCTGATTTAAGGGCTGTCGCCAAGGTCAACTCCACTTCGATCACATGGAAGCAATTCTATTCCGCACTTGAAAAGCAATCCGGCAGGCAGCTCTTGGCCAACATGATTCGTGAGGAGCTGATCAAGCAGGGAGCCGCCAAGTACGGCATCCAGGTGACCGACGAAGACGTGGCCGCCGAGATCGACAATCTCAAGACGCAGTTCGGCTCCGACGCGAACCTGGAGCAGGCTCTTTCACAGTATGGAATGACGCTTGACGATCTCCGGAGCCAAATCCGGACGAGCCTGTTGCTCGAGGCGATCGCCTCGAAAGACGTGACTGTGACCGACGACGAGATCAAGAAGTACTATGACGAGCACAAGGACGACTTCAAGGAGTCCGATCAAATAAGGGCGCGCCACATTTTGGTCAAGGACGAGAACACGGCGAAGGAGATACAGAAGGAGCTCGCCAACGGCGCGGATTTCGCCGAACTCGCCAAGACGAAGTCCGAGGATACGGCGACGAAAGACAAAGGCGGAGATCTCGGCTACTTCCAGAAGGGGGCTATGGATCCTGCTTTCGAGAAGGCTGCCTTTGCTCTGAAGGTCGGCGAGACCAGTGGCCCTGTGAAGTCTTCGTTCGGGTATCACATCATAAGGGTCGAGGACCGAAAGCCCGAGCGTATTCCCCCTCTTGAAGAGGTGCGCGACAAGATCGTAAAGCAGCTCAAGCGTGACAAGGCCAAGCCCACGTCCACTGTAATGAGCGAGCTCAGAGACGCGGCGCAGATCAAGATCAACGACAAAGCTCTACAGGATGCTCTCTACGACATCATCTACTGATTCGCAGGAGCGAGGCTGTCTTGCGCTCGCTGTGACTCGTTGAACGCGCTGTGCGAGGAGGGCATACGTCCCTCCTCTTCTTGTAGCTCGTTCTTGCGGGACACGCCGAGCGCCTGACTTCTTATGAAGAGAGGGCATCTCAGGTCGGACGGGAGGGCAGGTGAAGGGCACACGAGCAGCACTTCAGGGCGTTCGATCCGCGGCGCTATCGTGCGTCGGGTGGATGCAGGGAGCATAGCCGAGGAGGCCGGCATCGCGCCGGGGGACAGGCTAGTAGCCATCAATGGCAGACCGGTGCGGGACATTCTCGAGTATCGATTCCTGTGCGCCGAGGAGGAGCTTTCCCTCGTGGTCGAGAAACCCGACGGGGACACGCTCGTGGTGGAAGTCACCAAAGACTATGACGAGCCATGTGGCCTGGAGTTCGGCGAGGCGATCTTCGACGGGGTGAGGAGATGTCGCAACCGGTGTGTGTTCTGCTTTGTGGACCAGCTTCCACGCAGAGTCCGCAGGACACTCCGGGTTAAAGACGACGATTTCAGGCTCTCCTTTCTGACCGGGAGCTACATCACTCTCACGAATCTCACGGAGGATGACTACGACCGTGTGGCGACGATGAGGCTCTCTCCGCTGTACGTGTCGGTGCACTCGACAGACCCTGTCACTCGCGGGCGGCTCCTCGGCAGGAGGGGTCCATGTGATGTGATGGACGGTCTCGCAAGGCTCGTGGCTGCGGGTATCGTCGTTCATACCCAGGTCGTGCTCTGCCCGGGGATTAATGACGGCGATGAACTTGAGAGAACCGTCCGTGACATTTCGTCGCTCTACCCAGGGGTCAAATCCTGCGCGGTGGTCCCGGTCGGCCTTACCAGGCACAGGCGGGGGCTTTTCCCACTCGCCCCTGTCAGCCAAGAGGCAGCGGCGCGGGTGGTGGCCTCTGTTGAGAAGTGGCAGGAGGACTTCCTCGAGCGGTTCTCATCCAGGTTTGTTTTCGCCTCGGACGAGTTCTACGTGCTGGCGGGAAAGACGGTCCCGAGCCGCGAGGCATACGAAGGGTTTCCACAGATCGAAAACGGGGTCGGACTCCTGCGGGATTTCGTCGACGAGCTCGACGAGATGCGACGAGCGGCAAACCTGCCGCGCTGCACCAAGATCCCCGTGAGGCTCGTCGCCATCACGGGGGAAGCTGCGTACCCGGTGATAGACGAGGCGTGCAGGTTTCTCGAGAGCGTGAAAGGTCTTTCGTGTCGCGCGCTCCTGGTGAAGAACAGGTTCTTCGGGCCGCGCATAAGCGTTGCGGGCCTCCTTACCGGGCAAGATATTGCGAGGACGTTCGCCGCCGCGATCGGCCGGGGAGGGTGCGACGCCATTGTCATACCCAGCGTCTCTCTGAAGGCTGACGCGCCCAGGTTCCTCGATGACATGACCGTAAGCGAGCTCGAGCGCGTTTGCGGAGTCCCGGTGGACGTGGTCGACCCGACCCCGGCTTCCTTCGCGGCACGTGCGCTGAAGAGAGGTGGCTGCGCGTGGCAGCTCCGGTAGTCGCCATCGTGGGCAGGCCGAATGTGGGCAAATCCGCGCTCTTCAACAGGATGGTCGGGACACAGCACGCCATCGTGGAGGAGACCCCCGGAGTGACGAGGGATCGCATCTACGCGGACGTGGAGTGGGGCGGCCGCAAGTTTGTCCTTGTGGACACCGGGGGCATAGAGATCGCGCGGCGCGGCGATCCCATCCAGGAGATGACCACCGCCCAGGCGAAGCTGGCGGTGGAAGAGGCCGATCTCGTCGTGTTCGTCGTGGACACAAAGTCCGGCCTCCTGCCGCAGGATCGCGACGTAGCCGACATGCTGAGGCGGTCCGGCCGTCCGGTGATGCTCGTGGCCAGCAAGGCCGAGGGCGCGAGGCGCAGCGACTACGTGGAGTTCTACGCCTTGGGGCTTGGGGACCCGCTCCCTGTGTCTTCGGTGCATGGCACTGGGATAGGCGATCTCCTCGACGCCATCGTCGCGCGCCTGCCGGAGCGTTCGCCTTTGACTGCGGACGATGAACTGGAGGCCGGCGAGGCTGTTAAGATTGCGGTGGTGGGGCGGCCAAACGTTGGGAAATCCTCTCTTGTCAACGCCGTCCTCGGACAGGAAAGATCCATTGTGAGTCCGGAGCCTGGAACGACAAGAGACGCGATCGACACGCCTTTCACGTGGCGGGGCCGAAGGTTCGTCATCATTGATACAGCCGGCATGCGTAGGAGGGCAAAGGTCAGAAGCGCAGTGGAGTACTACGGTGCGCTGCGGGCGGCAAAGGCTGTGGAGAGGTGCGATGTGGCGCTCGTCGTGCTGGATTCGGTTGAAGGCATCGCTGCGCAGGATGTGAGGATAGCGGGGTACGCCGACGAGGCCGGGCGCGCCTGTGTAGTTGTGCTGAATAAGTGGGACCTGGTCGGTGAGAAGGAGGAGACCCGGACAAGGCTGGAGAACGCCATCCAAGCCGATCTGATGTTCCTTTCGTACGCGCCGCGGGTGTTCGTGTCCGCCTTGAATGGCGCCGGGCTCCCGAAGCTCATGGAAACCGTCACGAGGGTCGCGGATAACCACGCGCGCCGCGTGGCGACGTCGGTGCTGAATGAGGTGATTGAGGAAGCCCAGATGAGGGTTGAACCGCCGCACGACAGGGGGCGTCAACTCAAGATCTTCTACTGCACGCAGATCGGGGTACGGCCTCCTGCGTTTTCCTTCTTCGTGAACGATCCAGGCCTGGTTCATTTCTCGTACAAGCGTTACCTTGAGAACAGGCTGCGCGAGGCGTTCGATTTCGAAGGGACCCCGCTGAGGCTCAAGTTCCGCCGGAGAGGATAGCAGGAGACAAGAGATCGGGGGAGAAGCCGTGGCTTGGGAAAGACTTGTTCTGTTGGTTATCCTAAGTTACTTCCTTGGGTCTATTCCCTTCGGGTACCTCGTCGGGAGGTACTGGAAGGGCGTGGACGTGAGACGGCGCGGTAGCGGGAACATTGGCGCCACGAACGTGCTGCGGGTCCTCGGTCCGGGGCCAGCGCTCATCGTGCTTGCTGGGGACGTGGGGAAAGGGGCGCTCAGCGTGTACCTGGGCCAGGGGGCCGCGGGAACGGTAGGCGCGGCGGCGTGCGGCATCGCGGCGGCTGTGGGCGGTGCATGGTCAGTCTTCCTTCGCTTCGGTGGAGGCAAGGGCATGGGAGTCGGCAGCGGCATAGTCATCGCCAGCATGCCTGGGGTCGCGCTGGTTCTCGCGCCCATCTGGGGGATCTTGGTCGCGCTCACGCGCTACGTCTCGCTTGGGTCCGTGGTGATCTCGGCTCTCGCGCCGCTTGCAGCGTACATCCTGGGGATGCCCGGAGAATACGTTTTGCTCGTGGCTGCCGTGGGTGGGATCGCGCTGATAAAGCACAGCTCCAACATCAAGCGGCTCATTGCGGGCGAAGAGCGGAAGCTTGGAGAGCCTGCGGATTGAGCGCGCTCGTGTCAGCCCATAGCGTGCGGGTGCGGGAGGCCGCGGGAAGCGGCTGTAATGGAGGAAGGTGAGCGTGACTTTGGCGAGGCACGCAGGCGTGATCGGCGCGGGGGGCTGGGGCACAGCCCTCTCGATGCTCCTCGCGCGCAACGGATTCGAAGTCGACCTTTGGGCACATGAAGAGGAAGTGGCGCAGGAGATCTCGAATTCTCGTACGAACGAGACGTTCTTGCCCGGGGTCAAGATTCCCCGGGGCGTCCGCGCCACGACCGACCTGGGTGAAGTGGTCGGCTGCAACACGCTGCTCTTCGTGCCCGTGCCTTCCCAGTACATGCGAGGGGTCATACGGGCTGCCAGGCCCTATCTCGGGCGAGAGCACGCCGTGATACACGCGGGGAAGGGGATAGAAGAGGGCTCGTTGCTCCGGCTGTCCCAGGTGATAGCTGAGGAGCTTCCGCCGGAACTCCACGACAACATCGGGGTGATCTCCGGCCCGAGCCACGCTGAAGAGGTGGCGCGGGAGGTGCCGACCGCCATCGTCGCCGCATCATTTGACGGCAGGGTGGCGAAGCTGGCGCAGGAGGCTCTCATGTGCCCGACCATGCGGGTGTATACGAGCCACGATGTCATCGGCGTGGAATTGGGGGGCGCGTTGAAAAACGTGGTTGCGCTCGCCACTGGGATCGCGGAAGGGCTCGGGTTCGGAGACAACACGAGGGCCGCTTTGATGACACGAGGCCTCGCGGAGATCGCGCGGCTGGGCATAGTGCTCGGGGCGAACCCGCTCACGTTTGCCGGGCTCTCCGGAATGGGCGATCTCGTGGTTACGTGCATGAGCATGCACTCGCGCAACCGGCGAGCGGGGATCGAGATCGGTCGAGGCCGCAAGGCCGACGAGGTGCTCGCCTCCACGAAGATGGTGGTGGAAGGCGTTCCAACGACGAGGGCCGCGGTGATGCTCGCCCACCGCATGGGAGTGGACATGCCGGTGGCGGAGAAACTGCACGAGATCTTGTTCTCGGAATTGGATCCCATGCAGGCGGTGACCGACCTTATGACCCGCGACCCACAGGCTGAGACTCTGTCGTTTTTCTCAAGGGATCCGCGCATCTAAGTTTGGCGCCATAAGCTTTCGTCTCCTTATTTCACGGCGCGACGGCTGCCGGTGCTTGCGCGACGGGGCGCCCGGAATGTGGCTATCTCGCGCGCCGAATTCGAACGAGGCGCGCCGCGAGCGTGCCGTCCCTGGAGCGCAACGCCGATAGCCTGAGACCGGACCTCGGCGCTGCGAAGTAGCGCGAGCTTGTGGCGGTTTACCTACATACCGGGGGGAGGGGAGGCCGGCCCTCGCAGCGCTGAAGGGGTCGCGGCGGGTCGGCGCGAGGACACATGAAACCTGGTGTGAACTGGACCGTCATCCTCGCCACCCTTGCAGTGGGTGGAGTGATGGCGTGGTGGACTTTCCGGGACGCGCGCGGACGAGATGCCAATCCGTTGCTTTGGGCCGCAGGGATCGTGGTAAGCGCGCTGATGGTGGGGTATGTCGGCGTTTTGATCGTATTCTGCGCGTATCTGCTCTTGAGGCCGCGCGGGACCCTCCTGGTATGCCCGCATTGCAAGCGTAGGTACATTCACAACCTGGCTTTCTGCCCTCATTGCGGGAAACCCGTGAAGAAAGAATGTCTGAGGTGCCATGACACAATGCCCCTCGACGCTGAGACGTGCCCACATTGCGGCATGAAGGCACCGTGACCTAAGTTTCGTCAGCTCGGGAGGAATCACCGAAGGAGCGTCGAAAGAGTAACGCGCCTCCCGATGCGCCCATTTCCGTTGCGATGCGACGGTGAGGCGTTCTAGTCTCGCTGAGTGACGCTTTTGGTGGCTCGGCACCGGGCACGGCCCTGTGAGCCCTCGTCGCTTTTCGAGGCAGGGCGCCAGGTGCCCAAGCTGGAAGGCCAGCCCAGCGGGTGTGACGAAGGGGCCTGGTCGGGTCCTCCGGTGGGGTGCGGGGGTGATCCGAATGTCTGAGAAAACCGATAGGATCGACGTCCTCATCCACCAGCTGACTCGCCTCGAAGAAGACCTAGACAAGCTCGACGGCGAGGGACGCGAACAGACCAGGGCCGAGGTTGCGGCTGTCCGGCGCCAGATCGTTGATGTCCTCATAGCAGCGCTTCGAGAGGGTGATGTGTTCGCCCGCAGGCGCGCCGCCTACGGCCTGAGCAAGCTGCCCGAGCCTCGCGCGGTCGATGTCCTCATATACGCCTTGGAGGATCCCGACGATTCCGTGCGGAGCTGGGCCGCCGAAGCCTTGGGGTCCATCGCGGAATCGAGGGCGCTTTTGCCGCTCGTGAAGGCCCTTCGAGAAGAGAACCCGTATGTCGCGTACAGCATCACCCACGCCATAATGAAGTTTCCCAAGAACGACGTGGCGCGAGCGGTGATGGGCGCTCTTGAGAATCCTGACCGAAACGTGCGTCGACGGGCGGCAAAGCTCCTCGGGGAACTCAAATACAAGAGAGCGGTGCCTCGCCTCGCGGGTTTGCTCAGCGATGCTGATCCCCAGGTCAGGTATGAGGCGGTCGAGGCGTTGCGCAAGGCAGGGGACCTCAGAGCTCTCGAGCATCTCATCGCCGCTCTCGCTGATGAGTCCACGGATGTCCGCTACGGCGCCATTCAGGCTTTGCGGTCCCTGGGCGACAGGAGGGCGGTTGAGCCCTTGGTGCGAGTGTGCTTGGAGAACGAGGATCTCCGGTTCTACGCGCTTCAGGCGCTAAAGGAGCTCTGCGGGGAGGATGCGGTAGGTCCCGTGCTGGAGGCGCTCGAGCACTTGAGGGGCGTGGTGCACACGGTGGCGATGCGCGTGCTGAACGAGCGCCAGCAGAGTTCCCAAAGGGCGAGTGGTTGAGGTTCGGCGTCGAACGGGGACGCGATGACGAGTTGACGGGCGATCGCTGCGGCGGGTGAGTTCGTCCGGCGGTCTTTAGGGCCGGGGCGCACCGCCGCTTCTTGTTGTTCTCCTCTCTTTCCGGCGATGGGAGCGTGTGCTATAATTCAATGCAACCGGCATACAGGAAGCCGCGTCGCGCGACATGAGTTAGGCGCGTCCTGCGTTGCCGGAGGCGTACCTCGAAGTCGGGGACGGGCTGCGCGAGGAGGTGGCAGTGTGTGATTACCCAGGCCGAAATGGTGCTACGCCTTTTGCTTGCGGTGCTCTTTGGCGGCCTCATTGGCTTAGAGCGCGAGAGCCACAAGCGCCCCGCGGGATTCAGAACGCACATCCTCGTGTGCGTGGGATCCGCACTTATAATGATGATCTCCCAGTACGCGTTCGCCGGTTTCATACGGGTGATTCAGTACGATCCAGGCCGCATCGCGGCTCAGGTCGTGAGCGGTATAGGGTTTCTCGGTGCTGGAACCATCCTCAGAGAGGGCGCGAACATTAAAGGGCTGACCACGGCGGCCAGCCTATGGGTGGTGGCGGGAATCGGGCTTGCGGTTGGAACCGGCTTCTATCTCGCGGGCGCGTTGACCACGGGCATAGTCGTGGTGGTGCTCATCGCTTTGGATCGCTTCGAACGCAGGTTCATCTACACGAAGCGGGATACTCTCTTCGTGCAGATGCAGGACAGGCCGGGGCAGCTCGGAGCCATCGCTACCGTGCTCGGCAAGTACGGGGTGAGCATCAAGGACGTGGAGATGGAGACGCTGGAAGCTGGGCACGAGGCATCCCTTCACCTGGCGCTCGAGGTGCCTTTCTCGGTGCATAAGGACAGGCTCCTCGATGAGATAGCAGGGGTGGAGGGGGTGTACCGGGTCGGATATGAGGAGTGATGGTGCGGCGGTGAGAATTCTTGTGACCAACGACGACGGGATCCTCGCGGACGGTATCCGCATCCTTGCCTCCGAACTCTCCACGGTCGGGGAGGTTGTGATCGTCGCTCCGGACAGGGAGAGAAGCGCCACCGGTCACGCCATCACCGTGCTCCGCCCGCTCCGCGTCGAGAAAGTCGCCATTCCAGGTGTGGCTGCCGAGGCCTGGGCGGTGGACGGAACGCCATCGGATTGTGTCAAGCTGGCGGTCCAGGCATTGCTTGAGAGGCGGCCGGACGTGGTCGTGTCGGGGATCAATCGCGGCCCTAATCTGGGCACTGACGTGCTGTATTCCGGCACGGTCTCCGCCGCGGTGGAGGGAGCCATATGCGGGCTTCCCTCAATGGCGCTTTCTGTGGCGGCCTTCGAGAACTGCCAGTACGAATACGCCGCTAGGTTCGGGGCGAGGATGGTTTCGAAAGTGCTCGAAAAGGGCCTTCCACCCGGCACGCTCCTGAACATCAATGTCCCCTCGGTCGACCAGGATGACATCGCCGGCGTCGCCATCACGAGGCTCGGGACGCGGAAGTGGAGGGATGTGTTCGATCGACGGGTGGACCCGAGAGGACGCACGTATTATTGGATGGCGGGGGATGTCATAGATTGCGACGAAGACGAGGACACTGACGCCGTCGCGGTGAGAAACAACCTTGTCTCCATCACCCCGATCCATCTGGACCTTACGAAGCACGATCTCATCGACGAACTGAAGACGTGGGGCATCGGAGGGAGCCTTTCGCATTTTCCCGGCGGGCGGCATAGTATATAGAAGACTCGCTTCCCGACCGGGGGTATGACCGTGGGTCTTGCCTGGATGTTGAGATGCGCCGCCCTCCTGTCCCTCGTGATCATCCTTGAAATGGCGTGGGTGATTTACGCCAAGAGGTCCCAGGCACTGCCACGCGAGGTCATCTCGATCGCGGTAGGCGTGGTGGCGGCGACCGCGGTCCTGTATGTGTCATTGTTGTCGTTCATAGCGGTGCGAGTGATGGCGCCGCTCATATACGGATTGTAGCATACGTGCCGCCTTCTGGCCGCGCGAAGCGCACGCGCGAGCGAGGCCCACGGCGGCGCGGGACAGCTTGTGGAAAGGAGAGGGGCGCGCCCTGTCGCGGCCCACGGCACGGCCATGAAGAAGAGAGTCGCTCTGATACTCGGTGGAAGATCGGCAGAGAGAGAGATATCGCTGCGCACCGGGCAGCAGGTGGGGATCGCGCTGAAGGCGAAAGGCCACGATGTCATCACCCTTGACCTGGATGATTCGCTTGTGCCCGCCCTCCTCAGGGAGAGGCCGGACGTGGTCTTCATCGCGCTGCACGGCAGGTACGGCGAGGACGGTTGCCTGCAGGGGCTTCTCGAGATTCTAGGCATTCCCTACGTGGGATCAGGTGTCCTCGCGAGCGCGCTTGCCATGGACAAGGCGATGTCAAAGAAGCTCTTCCGCCTGGAAGGGCTCACATGCCCCCGGGCCATTACTGTGACGAGGCGAGATCTCGACTCGACCGACCGCGACGAGGTCACCCGGCGCGTCCAGGAAATGCTGGGGTTTCCGGCCATCGTCAAACCGAACGGTGGGGGGTCTACCATTGGGTTAACGCTCGTCAAAGAACCCGACGGGCTTACAGACGCGCTGAAGCACGCCTTCTGTTACGATGAAGAGGCGCTCGTGGAGGAGTATGTTGCCGGAACGGAGATCACAGTGGGCGTCATCGGGAACCTTGAGCCGCGCGCACTTCCCGTGATCGAGATAGTGTCCTCCACAGGCCTCTACGACTACAAGGCCAAGTATACCAAAGGAATGAGCGAGCACATCATCCCGGCCCGCGTGCCCGAGGCCACGTACAAAGCTGCGCAGCAGGCTGCTGTCACTGCCCACAAGGCCCTGAGGTGCCGCGGCATGTCTCGGGCTGACTTCATCGTCGGGCCGGGCGGCGTGCCTTACATCCTTGAGGTGAACACGATCCCCGGTATGACCGAGACGAGCCTCTTGCCCGATGCTGCCAGGGCTGCGGGCATCGAGTTCCCTGACCTCGTGGATATGCTCATCGGCTATGCGCTTGAGCCTCCCGCCCCCGTCGTCCCCGCTGCGACGGGCAGCGGGAGCGGTCAGGGTGCGTGACCCCGGTTACCGAAAGACACTGCGATAGCCTTCTCCCGGACGGCTCCGCGAAAACGCGGGGCTGTTTTTTTCGCTCGTGGAAGGAGATTTCGGGGAGGCGTCGAATGGATCCCGAGGTTAGTTTAACCAGACTCTAAAGATAGCTCAGGCCGATGGCCAAGTGCGGCACGGCAGGTCTTCTTTTCCTTCCGTGGACATGCCGAGCTCGTGTCGACACTCGCACGACCGCCGCGTGGCGGGCGGGGCGGCGATAAGGGGCGTCTGGCGACACGGCCGAGGCGCGCTTGCCTAAACGGTGTGTTTCCCAGCGTCGCGGCCTCAGCATGCTCTTGGGCGGAGACGGGACGGGTCGTGGTGAGCGAAGGGGCCGGACGTGGGATGTTTGTTCAGGCACACAACGAAGTAAGGTCCATCGCAGGACATTCTCTCGACGTGTGGGCGAACCAACCAGCGGACGCCGGGCCGGCGGGCGGCGGGGGCTGCGAGGGGCGAAGCAGACCCAGTGAAACGCGCACCCGGCTGACGGCGGGCTTGGGCCATGAAACGGAAAGGCATGGGGGGTGAGGGAGTGCTGGCCTGGCGCTTGGCGGGCGCAGGGCCCCGCGAGGCGGTGAGCAGGGGAGCTCTCAGCCCGGTCCGGGGTCCGAAGGGCCTCGGAGGCAGGAGCGGATGTGGCGAGGTGTGATGGACGAGTCCTTATAGGCGAGAGTGCCATGCGAATTCGGAAGGAGGTTTCCAAGGTGCGAAAGGTCATCCTGCTAGCGTTATGCGTGCTCGCGCTCGTTGCTAGCTGCGGCCTCGGAGCGTCGGCGGCCGAGACGCTCAACGTCATCTACATGGCCCAAGCCGGTTACCAACCCGATGATATCCGCGATATGGCAGACCTCTTCGAGTTCCTCACGGACACCAAGGTGAACATCACCTTCGTCAAGTACGACGAACAGCACGAGAAGATCGTGGCCTCCGCCGTGGCACCCGTTGCGACATACGACGTCATACTCCTCGACCTTATCTGGACCGCTGAGTTCGCTTCAAAGAAGATGGTGATACCCCTCGATGACAAGATCACTCCGGAGATGCGGAAGGACATAGCTCCGGCTATCATGGACGCCTTCGTGTTCGACGGGAAGACGTGGGCGATGCCCTTCCTTGCGAATTTCCAACTGTTTTTCTATAACGCTGACATGATTAAGAAGGCGGGGTTCAGCGGCCCGCCAAAGACCCTCGAGGAAATGGTCGAACAGATGAGGGTCATGAAGGCCAAGAACATCGTCAAGTACCCGTGGACCGACTCGTGGAACCAGAAAGAGGGGCTGGTCTGCGAGTACGTCTGGCTCACCGGCGCGTTCGGCGGTGATACGTTCGACGCGAACGGCAATCCCATCTTCAACGAGGGCCCGGGCGTCAAGGCGCTCGAGTTCATGGTGAGCCTCTTGAAGGAAGGCCTCGCCAACCCGAAGTGCCTGACCAACGACGAGACCGCTGCGAAGGATGACTTCATCTCCGGCAACGCCGCCTTCACCACGAACTGGACGTTCCAGTATGCCCTGATGAACGACCCGGCGGTCTCCAAGGTCGTCGGCGCCGGTCAGATGGGGCTCATCCCCGTGGCCAAGGCGGTGGCGGACAAGACCAAGACCGCATCTGTAAGCGGCTTCCAAGGTGCTGCGATAATGGCGAACTCCCGCAAGAAGGACCTCGCCTGGAAGTACGTGAGGTTCATAACGAGCCCGCTTGTGCAGAGGTCGTATCTGCAGGAGATGCCAGTGTGGACGTCGGTGCAGAAGAGCGCCTACGCAAACATGATGGACAAAACGATGGCCATCAAGAGCGAGGAGATCTCTGCGGTTCACCACAGGCCCAAGGTGCCCCCGTACCCCGAGGTGTCGTCCATCCTGCAGAGGTACATTCACGAGGCACTCCAGATGAAGATGGAGCCCAAGGCCGCGCTGGACAAGGCGGCGGAGGAGATCAAGGCGGTGCTGGCCAGGAAGTAACGTGTGGGCGGAGGAACGCGACGCGGACGGGGTGGGGGCGTCGGGACGCCTCACCCCGTCCCGGTTCACACGTGGAGATTGAGGCATTGGGGGCAGCACGTACCCGGATGCCGCCCCCAATGCGGGCGGCACGCCTCACCGTGCTCGAGCCGGGGGAGGAAGGCCGGTGGAGCCTGCAGGCTTTCGGCTTGTCATCAGGCCAGACCTGTGGGGGCTCCGCGGGGTAACGGGGGTAGAAGGAATGATCTCACGAAAACCACGAAAGCGCGATCCAGAAGGGCGAAGGCTCGCGTGGTGGCTTCTTAGCCCTAGCGTCGTCCTCATACTTGCGGTAGTGATAGGCCCCCTGCTCTTCGCGTTCTACCTCAGCTTCCACGAGGCAGAGCCGATGGTTGGCGGCATAAACACGAGGTTCGTAGGGCTTGCCAACTATGTATACTACTTCGCCCAGTCCGACCTTTTCTGGCCGGCGGTGCGAGTGACGGTGTACTTCACCGTCGTGTCACTCCTTGTTGAACTCGTGCTCGGCATCGCCATGGCGCTGGTGCTCAACGCGAAGTTTGTGGGCAGATCCTTTGTGCGAGCCATCATTCTCCTCCCGTGGGCCCTGCCCACGGTGGTGAACGCCCGGATGTGGGAGTGGATATTCGCGGGCTCGAAGTTTGGGGCACTGAACGGGCTCATGAAGGTCCTCCACGTGTTTCCACCAACATATGACCAGGTCTGGTTGGGGTTCGACGTGCCATTTGAAAGCGTCCCGGTGCTAGGTCCTTTCCTGAAATGGATGGGGGTCACCCGGGCGCTCAACATAATCATCATCGCGGACACGTGGAAGGTGACGCCACTCGTGGTCCTGCTCGTGCTGGCTGGGCTGCAGACTATCCCGGAAAGCCTCTACGAGGCAGCCACAGTGGACGGCGCGGGTTTCTGGCGCAAGCTGACTCGAATAACGCTGCCGCTGCTCAAGCCGGTGCTCCTCGTCGTGCTGGTCCTGCGCACCATGGAGCTTTTCCGCGTGTTCGACATCATCTACATTATCATGCAGTATTCCATCAGGGTGCTGGGCGTGCTCACGTACGAGGTCGGCATGAAGTTCCTGCACTTCGGGAGCGGTGCGGCGCTCTCGTTCCTCGTGGCCCTGTTCATCCTGGGGCTCGCGCTTGTGTACATCAGGCTGTTTTACACCGAGGAGGGATACTGACGCAGTCGAAGAGGGCCGTGCCGAATATTGACATTGCCGGTCTGGAAGTTGGAAGAGATAGGCGTAACCCGGAGGGATCGACGTGAACGTTCCTGGGCGAAGAAGGAAGACGCTGCTGTGGGCGCGGCGAATCACGCTTTACGTCGCGGTCATCGCCATAGTCGTATGGACCCTTGCCCCGGTCGCGTGGCTTGCCATCTCAAGCATCACCCCATACAACGAGCTCATTTCCGACCGCGCGACGCATTGGTTCCCTCGCCGTCCGACCTTCGCGAACTTCAAAGTCATGTTCGATCTGTCGAGCGAGGTCGGCGAGAGGTTCGTTTATGCCATACGGAACAGCATGATCGTCGCGAGTTCCGTGACAGCGATATGCCTCGTGACGGGCACCCTTGCCGCGTATGCCTTGGCGCGTCTACCGGTCAAGGGCAAGAAGACGCTTGTGCTCTCCCTCATGTCCATACGCATGCTGCCGACCATCGCGCTGGTCATACCGTTTTTCGTTCTTGTGTCGTACGTAGACTATGGGTTCATGAACATTGGCTCGTCCTTCCACCTGTTCGACACGAAGCTGTGCCTCATCATCCTGTACACCACGTTTATCCTGGGGTTCGTTATCTGGATCATGAGGGGGTTCTTCCTTACGATCCCCACGGAGCTCGAGGAAGCTGCCCGCATCGACGGGTGCACGAGGCTCCAAGCGCTCCGCCACGTTGCACTCCCTCTGTGCGCGCCGGGGCTTGTGGCCACCGGGATACTCTCGTTCCTCTTGGCATGGGACGAATTCCTCCTGGCCCTGATCTTCACGCGCTCGAACAACGCCATAACGCTTCCCCTGTTCATCGCTGAGCTCGGGAGCCAGTACATAACCGCTTACGACCAGATATCCGCGGCCGGCGTCATGGCCGCGGTTCCTCCAGTGCTGTTGGCTCTCTTGTTCCAGCGATTCATCGTGCAAGGGCTCACGTCGGGAAGCGTGAAAGGGTGATTGTTGAACAGGCGCCGAACAGGAGCCTGCGGCACCGGTCCCCGGACAACTCTCTGAAGGACTTTTCTTCATGTACGAAGAATGTATCATAACCGTCGGGCCCTGGGCGAGCGATGGCGTACCAAGTAGGCCGCCACGAGGCCGTTGAACTTCCCAAGCGGCTGCCGATTCCGCTGACCCCGACGGCTTCGTGGACTTTGGCCGATCTGAGGTGGCGCAGTGCCATGCGGGAGGGGTCAACGGCGTCCTCCACGAGTCTGGGTGCTCCTCTGCGCGGGCGCCTCTCCAGGCTTCCCGGCCTTGCCTTCCGCGGAAAGCGCGCTTGAGACGCGAGCGGCGCGAACAGAGAAGACGCGAAAACTTGCGGCACTATGCTTGATGCGCGGGCAGCGTTATCGCGTATGGGGAAAGGAGCGCAGACGCTTTGGCAGGGCTCTCTCGCCTTCGGGTCGGCACGGTCCCGAAGGGAAACCAGAAGCTTGTCAAGACCATCAATCGCAATATCATCTTGAACATCGTGAGGCAGCACGGCCCTATCTCGCGGGCCGACGCCGCCAGGATGAGTCAGCTCTATCCTGCGACGGTATCATCCATCGTGAACCAGCTCATCGCAGAGGGATTCGTGCGTGAGGTGGGGCTCGGAGACTCCACCGGCGGCAGGCAGCCAGTCATGCTCGAGCTCAACCGGGGGGTGTACGCGGCATGCGGAGTCTCCATAGAGGTGGGCCGGGTGCGCACATGCCTCACCGATCTCGACGCGCGCGTGCTTGCTAGGGCCGAGCGTGTTCTCTCGTGGCAGGAAGGCCCTCGCAAGAGCCTCCCGGTCATCGTGTCCGCGATACGCGAGATCATCGATTCGGGTCGGGTGCCCCCAGAGAAGGTGCTCGGCATCGGCGTGGTGTACCCGGGACCCGTTGACACGTCCACCGGGGTCATCCAGGCGTCTCCGCACATGCCCGGATGGGGTGGGTTCGCCCTGAAGGATGCCCTGGAGGAAGAGCTCGGTCACGAGGTGCTGGTGGACAACGACGCAAACGCGGCCGCCTGGGGAGAGAAGTGGTTCGGCGCTGCAAAGGGCTACTCCAGCTTTCTGTACGTCATGGCAGACTATGGCTTCGGCGGTGGCATAGTCATCGACGACAGGCTCTACCGCGGCCGCAACGACGGCGCGGGCGAGATCGGCCACATGACCGTGGACATCGACGGTCCCCAGTGCAGGTGCGGCAACTTCGGATGCCTCGACGTCATGGCGTCGGGCACGGCCATCGCGCGGAGAATGATAAGTGACATCAAACGTGGCGTCGAGACCGTGTGTGAGGACCTCGCGGGCGGGGATATCGAGGCCATCACCATGGACACGGTGTTGGAGGCGGCGGCGATGGGTGATGCGCACGCCCAGGCGATAGTGGAGGAGAGCGGCCGGTACGTGGGGATCGGCCTTGCTAATCTCATCAACTGCTTCAACCCCGAGCTCATCGTCCTCGGTGGGCAGCTCGCCCTCCGAAGCAACCTGTTCTTCACAAGCGCCAAGGAGACTGCGCGGCGGCGCGCGTGGCCCGTTCTGGGCAAAGACCTGGACGTGGTTCTCTCTGCGCTCGGCCACGACGCTTGTGTTATTGGCGCGGCAAGCCTGGTTTTGACGAGGGTGTTCGAGTCACCGAGCGTCCGGGCATACGCGTGAGACCGCTTCCAGGTGAGATGGAGTACGCGGAAACGTTTCCTGCTCTTGGGAGGGGTTGGCGGTGGCCCAAGGAGCACGCGCTTTCAGGGGTCGAAGATCTTTCTCGGGGGGCCGGCGGTGTGCCGCACGGGTTGTGGTCGTCGCAGCCGCCGCCATCGCCGCCATGGCATCCGCCTGGGCATCGCCCGTGCGCTCAGCGGCTGGCGCTCAGCCGAGGCTGAACGTGATCTACATGGTCCAGGCGGGCTACCAACCTGAGCAGTTCGCGGAGATGACGCGAGAGTTCACGAAGGAGAGCGGCATCGACGTCACGGTGAATTTCGTCCGCTATGACGAGGAGTACCAGAAGATCGTCATGTCTGCGTCATCACCGGTGGCCACGTACGATGTGGTGTTGATGGACCTCATCTGGGTCGCAGAGTTTGCGGAAAAAGGATACGTAGTTCCCCTCGAGCGTGGCCTCGCCTCGAAGGCGAGGCAAGACATCCCTCGCGTGGTCCTGGAAGCCTTCGAGCACCGCGGCAGGCTCTGGGCCATGCCCTTCCTTGCAAACCTCCACTTTCTCTTCTACAATGCGGACATGTTGAAGCGGGCAGGCTTTGACTCGCCGCCCGCGACCCTGGAAGAGATGGAGACTCAGATGCGCGAGTTGAAGCGCAAGGGGATAGTCACGTATCCGATGATCGCGTCGTGGAACCAGAAGGAGGGCCTTGTGTGCGAGTACGTCTGGCTGGTGGGGGCGTACGGCGGGGACATCTTTGACCTGCACGGCAAGCCCACGTTCAACGGGGGGCCCGGGCTCGTCGCTCTGGAGACGATGGTCAGGTGGGTGCGGGAGGGCCTCGTCAACCCGCTCGCTCTGACCGCGGACGAGCTTGTCGCCAAGGACGTCTTCATCGCTGGCAAGGCGGCCTTTGCGCCAAACTGGACATTCCTCTGCGGTCTCATGAACGACCCGGACGTGTCCCAGATCGCGGGGCACGGCAAGATGGCGCTGCTTCCCGTGGCGAGCGCGGTGCGCGACAAGCTGGGCTGCGTGTCGTCATCCGTGAGCGGGTTCCAGGGGCTCGCGGTGACCGCCAACTCTTCTCATAAGGACGAAGCGTGGAGGTACGTTGAGTTCATGACAAGCCCGGGCGTGCAGATGAGGTTTCCGGAGGAGGTGCCGGTCTGGACCTCCCTTCTGATGAGCCCGGATGCGCGCACCCGGGACCCGCTGCTCGATATCAAATTGGAGCAGATGCGGTGGCTGCATCACCGTCCCAAGCTTGTCCGGTATCCGGAGATCTCCGCCGTCCTGCAGAGGTTCCTCCATGCGGCGCTTGAGGGAAGCCTTTCGCCGGAAAGGGCGCTGGGTCTCGCGGAAGAAAGGATACGGAGCCTGCCCTGAAGAGGCCGCGACACCTCTCGTTGCATTGTGCGCTCCGTGCCCGCTGAGTCCGAAGCCGGGCTGGAGGTGAGGGAAGCTGGGTCGCAGTTGGCACCGGTCCGGCGACGCCGGCCAACGAAAGCCACGCGTGCGTGTGACCGAGCGGGTGCGTCTCGGGTTTGCCGCGACGGTGTGGACCACGTTTGTCCTCAGCGTTCTCACGTTCTACGCGATTTCCCACCTTACGGCGGCGCTTCATCAAATGAACACGTGTGACGTCCCGGCCATTCAGCTCAGCGGGGAGATCTCCAAGAAGATATACCAGACCACCGGGAACGTGTACCTCACCATCGCGGGCGGGGGCGAGGTCGCGCGGCCGGAGGAGCAGCTCAACGAGGTGAAGATGCTCCTTGGAAGCCTCGAGGAGCTTCTCCGGCGCCATCCCAGCCGCAACGTTCGCGCCATCCTTCCGATGCTCACCGACATCGCGGACGCGGCCGCGGAATACACGGCCGTCCTCGTGAGCATGCAGGGTGAGAAGGATCCTGAGAAGATATACATGCTTCTCCGCGCGCTCTCGGGAAAGGGCGAGTGGCTCATTAGCCGCTCCGAGTACATGCAGCTCCGTATATGGGAGCAGATAGGCCCCCGTATGGCGCGCACTGAGCGGCTGTCGACCTTTCTCAAGCTCGGAGTGGCGCTCGCCTTCGCCTTCGCCTTCGTGTTCGGCCTCGTGGTTTCGGGGATCATCACGAGGACCCTAGCGGACGTTTCGCGCGGCATCCGGAAGGCCGCCGAAGCCACGCACGAGGAGAGCGAGCGGTCGGCGCGCCTGTCGGCTGGCATGAGGACGTCGGCAGATGCGACCCAGTCCGCGCTTGAGGCGGTTTTGCGGGCGTTCGGCGGCGTGGTGGAAACGAGCAAGGTCTGCAGCGGTGCCTCCCAGACGATAGCCGCGCGCATGGAGGTGGGTGCGGATGCCGCCCGCATGCTCGCCGACCGCACGCAGGTCACCGCGAAGGCCGCGGAGAGAACGAAAGCAATGGTGTCGTCGTTGGGCCGGAGGGTTGCGCTGGCGAACGCTGTGATACGCGAGACCATCTTCATGGTGGACTCGAACGTGAAGACCACGACCGAGGCGAGCTGCCACGTGGATGCCCTACAGGAACAGATGGACCGGATCGACGCGGTCCTACAGGGGATCGCGAACATCGCGGATCAGGTGGGGCTGATAGCTTTGGATGCGCGCATAGCATCGGCGCGGTCCGGAGATCAGGGCCGCGATTTCGGCAGGGTCGCCCGGGAGATAGGCGGGCTCGCCGAGATGAGCGCGAGCGCGGTGGAAGAGGTAAAGAAGCTGATGGAAGGCATAAAGGCTTCCACGCTCGATGTAGTGAAGTCGCTGGGCGCCTCGGTTGAGCGCGTAAGGGGGCTTTCGCGGCAGTCTTCCCGCGTGGAGGAGGTCTTTCGGGCGATTCAGTGCTCATTTGACGAGATCCTGAGCCTGATGGCGGATGTCGAGGACGCCGCGGGCAAGGGCGCGACCGAGGCGAAGTTGGTTGAGGATTCCATGGCGGAGATCCTCGAATCCGCACGACAGGTGGCGCGCCAGGCTGAAGAGCTTGCCGGGGACATGCAGAACCTCGTCGAGAGCGCACGGGAGGCCATAGGGGCCAGCGAGGCTCTGGTCAGCGGGATCGCGGCCCAGGCCAAGTCGGCCGAGGAGCAGTCGCGCCTCGCGCACGACGTGCTGAAGGAGGTAGAAACGCTGGCTTGACCGGGACCGGTGTCTTTTCAAGGTTGTGATGGGGATCACATCGCCGGGCCGTCCCGGCGTTTAATATCTAAGCTGAGTATGGCGCCATGAGTTTCCGTCTCCTTTCCTGACGGCGCTGGGGTTGCCGGTGCTTACGCGAGGGGGCGTGGAGAATTCGGCTGTGTTAAGCGTCGTTAAGCGCCGAATTCGAGCGAGGCGCGCCGCAAACGCGCCGTCCCCGCAAGGCAACACCGCACCGGCAACCCTGGGACCCTGGGCAGGACCCCTCCGCCGAAAAGCGGCGCGAACTCTTGGCGACGTACTTGGGGCAGAGAGGAACCTACAACGACTAATGGGAGGGACCATGATGAAGCCTGCGACTTTCAAGACAGCGGTTGTGCTCTTGCTGGCGGCCTTTATGTTGGGTGGGACGGCGTACGCGGCGACCATTGCGACTCCTGATGATGAAGCTCTTGCTTCCAGCTCGTTCATGGCAAACATAATCGATAGCTTCCCTGAGCTCGCGCTCACGCCTGAAGCGGTCCAGGCGCTCAGAGATGCGGGCTACGGCTGGGGCGAGATAGTCATCGCTTGCAGCATCGCCGTGAACTCCGGGACGAGCCTGGACGAGGTTCTCGCTCTTGCCACGGAAGGCGCAGGGTGGGGCGAGATCGCCAAGCAACTCGGCGTTCCGAACACAGCGTTCGGCCAGTACGTCCGAGGGATCATCGGTAAGGGCGGTGCCAAGGTAAAGGCGCAGAACGGAAGGAAGGAGCTGGACGATGCGGCGGCCATGGACATGGTCCGGGACCGCTTCGGCTTGCAGGATGACGACGTCCAGGCCCTGGCGGCAGCCGGCCTCGACGCGCAGGACGTTCTTTGTGCGGTGAGCATCACCGCCAGCGCGGGGGATGCGGCGAGGATAGGGCTGGTGCTCCAGCTTCGCACTCAGCAGCACAGTTGGCTCGCCATCGCGGAGGCCGTGGGAGTCGGCGAGGATGACGTGGTCGAAAAGGGTGTGGCAATACGGAATCAGGTTGAGTTCAAGAATGCGCTCAAGGAGCAGATCAGGGCCCGCGTGAAGCTCCAGGGGAATCAGGGGAAGCAACAGGGCAAGCCGGAAGACGCGGGGAAGGGCAAGGGGCCCTCAAGCGGCTCCGCGAGTGGCTCGGGCAAGGGCGAGGCCAGCGGCGGCCCCGCAGGTCACGCAGGGAGCGGAAAGTAGATTCGAATCAGGCTCAGGGACGCGGAACCGTCTTGTAGGAAGACGCCCCGGCCACAGTGTCACCTCGGATGGCACAGGCCGGGGCGCCTCTCTACTGTCGACTGCTTCGTTAACCGACGCCGCTATCAACCGGCGCTTGCGTCGCGCTCGTCGCTGGTGGGGCTCGCGGCCGCAGAATGTGGCGAGCCCAAGACCAGCCTGGGATCGATCGCGTCGCGAAGCCCGTCGCCCATGAAGTTCACGCTCAGGACCGCGAGCAGTATGAATAGGCCGGGGAAGACTGTCAGCCACCACGGCTGGCCCCACTCGCCAGCCGCGCCCAGTATATAGTCCATGGCCCGTTGGAGCATGTTGCCCCAGGACGGGGTTGGAGGCTGTATTCCGAGACCGAGGTAGCTCAGGGCCGATTCGGCGAGAATGGCCGAACTCACGCCAAGCGTCGCAGCGACTATCACGATTGGTATCAAATTCGGCAACATGTGGCGCACGAGTATTCTGACGGGGCTCGCGCCGGCGGCCCGGGCTGCTTCGACGAACGGTTGCTCCCGGAGGGAGAGCGTGACTCCTCTCACGAGGCGCGCTGTGGGCATCCAGCCGAATGCCGCGAGGATGATGATGATATTCGCGAGCCCGCTTCCCAGGAACATAGCACCTATGAGAAGCACCGGGATGGTAGGCACGGAGAGCATCATGTCGGTGAATCTCATGAGCACGCTATCCACCCACCCGCCAGCGAACCCGGACACGAGGCCCACGGCTGTGCCAATAAGGGCGGATGACGTGGCTGCCGCCACTCCGACGAACAGAGAGATGCGACCGCCGTACATGATTCGAACGAACACATCGTGCCCGAGCTCGTCCGTCCCAAAGGGGTGGCTCCTGGACGGCGGAGCAAAGAGGCTCTCGAGATCCATGTCATCCACATGATGCGGGCTTATCACCGGCACGATGGCCGATGCGAGCACGAGCATCGCGAAAACAGCAAAACCTGCCACCGCCAGCTTGTGATGCCTGACTCTCTTCCATACGCCTTTCCAGTAGCTCATGAATAGCTCACCCGTGGGTCTACCACGGCATAAAGGACGTCCGCTGCGAGGTTCGAGGCGATGGTCAGCACGGCCAGGAGCATCAGGCAGCAGAGCGCGAGGTTGTAATCGCTCCCGATCACGGCTTGGTACATGAGACGGCCCATTCCAGGCCATGAAAAGACGGTCTCCACAACGACAGCCCCTCCGAAGAAGTAGGGGATATCGAGCGCGGCGATGGTGAGCACCGGGATGAGCGCGTTTCTCATGGCGTGTTTCAGCAACACCTTTCGCTCCCCGAGGCCCTTGGCCTTGGCGGTGCGGATGTAGTCCATTCCCAGCACTTCGAGAAGGCTGGTACGCACGTATCGTACCCAGTACGCCACCTGTACCAGGCCGAGCACTGTCATCGGCAGGATGATGTGTTTCAACCTGTCCACCAGGAGCGCGCCAACGGTCCCGGTAGCAAGGTCTGCCACGCCTCCGATGGGCAGCCACTTGAGCTTTACCCCGAACAGCATGATCGTGAGGAAACCAAACCAGACCGGCGGCATCGAGAGCGCGAGAAACGCCGCGAAAGTGGCAGCATAGTCGAACGCGCTGTACTTTTTGGCCGCCGACACGATTCCTATGGGAAGAGCGACGATCAGCCCGAGCAGCCACGCGCTCACCGTGAGAACGAGGGTATTGGGCACTCTCGATATCACGAGGTCCCTCACCGGCACCTTGTAAGTGCTGGAGTAACCCCAGTCGCCCTCGAGCACGCTCTTCAGCCAATAAAGGTATCGCACCGGGAGAGGATCGTCCAGGTGGTAGTGAGCCCTGAGCCTATCGATGGCCTCCGGCGACACTGCGCGCGGGTTCTCCATGCGCATGGTGAGGAGCGGATCTCCCGGTGCCAGCGCTATAAGGGTGAACACTATTGCAGAGATGAGTATTAGGAGAGGGATCGCGCCCGCGACCCTCCTTACCACGTAAGCTCCCACTCCGAACCGCCTCCCTGACTGGCGAGAACCGCTGCCCGCGCGGCCCTGTCCGCTCCTCTCTCCGAAGCCCGGAAAGAGCCCCTCTCAGCGCCGTTCCGCCAGGCATTCAAAGGTCAGGCCTCAAACCGCGTCCTCGCCCAGGAGATGCCTGGCAAAGAGTAGCCCGCTTGCAAGTTGGACCCGAACGAGATCGCGGATGGGCACCACGCGATAGTTTAGCTCAGCCTCCAGGGCGCTGCACTCGAGCGAGAGCTTGCGGTCGAGCTCGCGCTCAATGTCCCCGAGCACCCGCGACGTCCGAGGGTCCGACGCGCGCGCAAGCTCTTCGCGGCACAGCCTCCAGAGCATTCCGATGGAGAGCTCGTTATAGAACCTTCGCACGACCAGGCTGTCGAAAGCCTCGGCCCCGGTGGCAGGGCGAAGCGTGTCCTCCGCGGTCGTGGCCCACTTCCGTTCCGCCTCGATGGAGGCCGGAACATGTTTGAGGTTGTCGTCGATAGCCACTGCGAAGGGCGACGAGGGGTTCTGCAGCAGAGGGCGCAATTCCGCATATGTCTCGCGGATGAACTCCCACGCCTTTTCACTGGCCTCGAGACTCTCAAGCACTGTGTCGCGGCGAGTTCGGTCGGTCGGGCTCGTGTCCTCGATCCTGGGGTCATAGTAGTATGGCAGCTCGCACACGAGGGCGAAGGTACCCGCCCGCGCATAAGCGTACTCGTCGCTTCCCGCACCGCCCGATATGAGGGAGGCGGGATCCTTGTCCATGTGCTTCTCATAGTAGTCGTATGTGTCTTTCACGCCGAAAAGGCCGTAGACGGCCTCCGCGAACTTCTCGCAATATGGCACCTCGGGCTCTCCGAGAGCGAGTGGGATCCCGTGGCGTTTTGCGATCTCGTGAAGCCGAGCGTGCAGCTTCGGGACCGGGCGGGTGATATACCAGTATGCTCCCCCGAAACCCGCGTTGTGAAGGGAGTATAGAAACGCAGGTCTCTCACCGTCTATGACTTTCATAAGACACTTGGTCTCCGGCAGCGGCCGAGAGAAATGGAGCGTCTTGTAATCTATCGGAAACGTCCACTCGACCTGCAAGAATCCGGGGGGCCTGTAGAAGTTGCGCACGTAGGTCTCGATGTTGAATGGCCCGGCAAACCATCCCTCATTGAGCTGGGTGCCATCAGGGTCTATGCATTTTACGATATACCAGGTATAATCAAGGGCCTCACGCAGCTCTGCATCGCTTGCGAGCCTCTCCGAGAGATAGTCAAGCATCATGGCGCCGATAGGCTCGTTAGGGTGGGGGCACCCGAACAGGAGAGCCACCTTGTCGCCGGATCCTATCCTCAGGGCGCGGATGGGTCTCCCTGAACGAGACGAGCCCAGCTCCACGATGGTCGCGACCGTGGGATGACGGCGCGCGACCTCCATTGCGCGCTCATCCAACTCATTGACAGTGAAGAATCGCTTGTAGTCTGGGACGCCATCGAGCACGTCCTCGAAAAGCTCATGCCATGCCAAGGCGACGCACCTCCGTGTTGCTTCATGCCACCTCCGCCGGGGTGAGGGTCCCAAAGGGGCCGTCACCCCGGCGTGAGCTCTGTGCGCTGTGCTTTGACCGTTTGCCCGTTTACCCCTGGCGTCACCACCAGGAGCGCGCCTCCTCGAAGGCTACTGCTCGAGATACCAGTTGTAGATCGCCCAGCCCAGGCCGTTGTCGTAGCCTGAGCTGAAGTTCCTTATGGTCTTTTTCGCGAAGTGGTTGGCTGGCGGCGAGAGGAGCGGGATGTGCGGAAGCTCCTTCGTCCAGAGCGCCAGGTGCCGCGCGAAGAGGTCCTTCTTCTTGGCAGGGTCGAGCGTCGCGGCCGCTTCGGCTACCAGCCTGTCGTTCTCCGCATTGGACCACCCGCACTGGTTCGTGCCGCTCCATGCGTTCGCCTCGGACGGTATGCCTGACGAGCTCCAATAGTCCGCGGCTTCGTCGGACACGCCGTAACCCCAGCTCATCCAGCACATGTCGAACTTGCGGTGCGGGGCAAGCTCGCCGATGACGACGCGCGCGGGCTTGTTGTCGATGTCGATAGCGATGCCCACGTCTCTGAGCATCTTCTGAACAAGCTGCTCGGACATCTCGATTTCGTTCATTCCTGCTATCCCGAGCAAAGTGAACTTGAACTTCACCCCATCCTTCTGGAGTATCCCGTCAGGCCCGGGCCTCCATCCGGCCTCGGCGAGAAGCGCCTTGGCCTTCGCTGGGTCGTATGGGTACTTGTTTACCCGCGGGTCAGCGAGGGCCTCGCGCATGCCGTGGAGTGGCGTGATCCACGCGTTTGCCACCTGCGCCTTGCCCGAGTACACCACGGAGTTTATTGCCGTGCGGTTGATGGCGTAGAGGATCGCCTGCCGGACCCTGACATCCGAGAACGCCGGGTGAGGCTTGGAAAGGTCGTTCGGATCCCAGAAGTTGAGCGCTATGGAGTCATATGCGACAGTAGGTGTGAAGGTTACGTTGAATTCATCGCCGTGCTCGTTCGCGAGCTTGAGCGCATCCCGCAGCTCCAGTGTGTACCTTCCGAAGTCTATGTCGCCCCGCAGCACGGCAGCGTTGATGACGCTCGAGTCAGGGATGATCTTTATCATGATCCTGTCTATGTTGGGCCTACCCATGTAGTAGCCGTCGAACGCCTCCAGGAGCACGTACTCGCCCTGCTTGTACTCTTTGAACTTGTAAGGCCCTGCCATTATGGGGTTGTTGTTGACCTCCTGGACGAACCTGTTCCAATCCCCCGTCTTTTTCGCCTGCTCATACAGGGGTTCGAACACGTGCTTCGGAAGCTGGAACCAGCCATAGTAGTACCCGTATACCGAGGAGCCGAGGCGTGCGTTGCTCTGGACCTTGTCGAGGTATATCCTGAAAGTATACTTATCGACAAGCTCGGCCTTGGTGACCATCCTCTCGAAGTAGCTTGAAGCGATCGGCACGTTTGAGTCCTGCATGACCTTGAGTTGGAAGAGAGGGTCCTCTGCCGTGACCTCGACGCCGTCGTGCCACTTCATACCCTTGCGAAGCTCAAAAGTAACCTCCATCTTGCCGTCGGGTTTCACCTTGATGAGCCCATTCTCTACAGAGGGGAGCCGCTTTATCATGCGGGGGAAGTAGAAACCGTTCTCATCAGTGATAGTGTTGCCGTCGCCGATGATGTTGTCTATGGTCCACGTTGCCCCGGACGACGTAACGAGGGTGTTGAACCCGGCTGGCTCGGCAGCAAACGCCGTCACGATGGTGCCGCCGCGTTTCGGAGGGTACATCATCATGTATAGGGCCTTGGCCGCTTCACGCCTCGTCGCGCCGGCGAGAGGGGCGGCTAGGCGACCGTATCTGTACCCCAGTAACTGACGATCGGACCTGTACGCCAGGGTCATGGCTCCTATGGCGTACGCGGGGACTTTGTCCTCGTCGTTCGCAAGGAGGATGGGTTCCTTGATCCTCGCGGCCTCCTTCGAGAGCCCGAGAGCGTTGACGACCCACACGGCGAGGTCCGCGCGCTTTATGGGCTCGGACGGGGCGAACTTCTTGTTCGATGCGACCGGGATCACTCCGCGCTTCACAAGTGCCTCGACGTAGGGGAAGGCGTAGTTGCTCGAGGGAAGGTCCGTAAACGTGGCCGAACTGGGTTTCGTGGGCTCGATCTTCCGCGCTTTCGCGAGCGCTATCGCGAAATCGGCGCGGCTCACCATCTTGTCCGGGTTGAACGTGCCGTCCTTTGCTGGAAGGAGCGCCCCGGCCTCAATGACCTTCACTATGGCTTCGGCGTCTTTGTCGTCCGCCTTGATGTCTTTCGGGAGGGACGATCCTGCTGTCGCCGGGGTGAGCACGCCGACCAGCAGTGTGAATGCAAGCAAGACTAACCAGAAAACCCCGACCAATGCTGCGTAGCGACGCTGTCGTCCTACCATCATTCTCATCTCCTCGAGTCCTCGTGTTGTCGCCAGCTACCGCACACGTGTTCTGTTGACGTTCCGGCGGCGCGAACGCGTCGACCGCTTGCTCCTGAAGTCTCGGCTGTGCCTCTTGCCCACCTCCTCTTTCCGCGGCGTTGACGGCCCCAGGCGAACGGCCCGCAGGACAGGAATGGAGCAACGAACCGCACGTGAACACGCCCCAGCGAACGCGCTCCTGCGATGTCCGAAATGAGCTACACGGCGCACGGGGGTATTTGCTCCGTTGTCCGGGGACATAGACCAGGAGATATGAGGCCGAGCGCCGGGTCGGTTGTGCAGTTATTCGCTGCGGTATGGTATGTTCCTTCAGCCATGGAAGGATTTTGTGGTTGGGTTGTCAACAGCCGGGTTGTCAGCTTGTCAACCGTCCTTGTCTTGACGGCGCTAGGGTTGCCGGTGCTTTCACGACGGGGCGCCTCTGCTTGGGAGCGCCCCGGGAGCCTTCTCGGACCTTGGTTCAAAACACCTGCTCAACGAGGAAGACGTCGAATTCCTGGACGCCGAAGTTTAGCGCGTCCTCATGGGTCGGCATGAAAACGTCGATTCGATTGCCCTTTATTGCCCCACCGGTGTCCTCGGCTCTGTACACCCCGAGACCCTCGATATACACCCATGTTCCGATGGGGATGACTTCTGGATCAACCGCGATGGTGCGTTCCGGCGTCGCAGGGATGCCTGAACTGGTGATGCCGAATGCCGGGTCATCCTCTGTCTTGCCAGTGCATATCGGGCAGTTGTCATACGCAGTCGCGATAACGTGAGCCCTTCCAGTAACTGTTATCGGGAGGACGACGCTGTCCTCTGGCCTGGCCTCCGCAGGCTCGTTCACACAGTGATGGCTGACGGTTTGAGCGATAGGGCCGGGGGCGGGCTCCCCGTGCGAAGGCTCCTCGCCCGCCGGCGCACCACTGCGGACTCCAAGGCCCGTTCCTCCTGGATCGGCGGATTCCCTAAGATAGCCGGGGACATCGACCACGCAAGGCGCGACAGAACACGCCGGATGGCTGCCTGAAACAACCTCGTGGGCTACACTCACACGACCGTGCGCGCCGAGCGGACCTCCGGTTCAAAGCGCAAACGCCATGGCCCAGGCGAGCGCGCCTGAAACGATTCTCCTAAACGCAGGCATAAGCGTTAGGCGGCACACGGCATCCGCGCTGCTCCTCTGAGCGGGCGTGGTGCGTGCGTGCCGGTTGACACCTCCGTTCCCCATGCATGTCGTGTCACGATGAAACCGATGAAACGTCCTTCAGCGAATATGATCCCCCGCGATCCTCCCGCTCACACAGGGAACTCGGTGAAGGGCTTCCTGCGGGCGCAAACAGGCCACGCACGAACAGGCGTGTGTCTTTTGCATTGCACGATTATTCAACCGATTACATGGAGGAAACGTAATCAGAAAGAAGAACAATTACTATGACTGCCCAAGTTCAGGCGCCGGGAGTGGGGTCGGCGAGCGAGATCACCTGGTTTGGCGTTCCCGGCACACTCCTCGCTGCGCGTCGGAGATAGGGCTTCGGCCTCGACCTCGGCCTCGGCCTCGGCTTCGGCGGATGGTCGTGACGGTTCACGGTTGAGGGCGCGCTTCGTCAAGGCCTGGCCTGCCTGTGACGAGCGTCCAGGTTTTGACGCACCTCGTGCGATGACGGACAACCCAGGAACTTGGAAAACGAGAGAACACTAGTGACCCGGCGCCAGGTGACGAGCGCACGTTAGGAAGTGGTTAAGTGAACGCGGACACGGTCTCCGGACAGATCAAAGGCGACGGGAGCTCAAGGGAGCTTCTGGAGAACCTTCGGGTGATCCTCGACTCCATTGACGAAGGCATTCACGTGGTAGACAAGAACGGTGTCACCGTTCTCTATAACAAGGTTGCAGCCCAGCTCGACAACTTGAAGGAAGAGGAGGTGGTCGGGAAGCACATCCTCGATGTCTTTCCGTCGCTTTCACGCGAGACCAGCACGCTCTTGCAGGTCCTCCGAACAGGGCAACCCATATGCAACAGAGAACAGACTTTCACCACATACAAAGGCGACGAGATCACCACTCTGAACTCCACCCTCCCTGTGAAGGTCGACGGCAAGCTGGTGGGCGCGGTTGAGGTGTCGCGGAACATCACTCTGATGCGAGAGATGGCCCACCGCATAGTCGACCTCCAGGTGGAGCTCTTCGGCCGTCGCGAGGGAAAACTGGAGACCGAGTCAGAGGGTGCGCACTACACCTTCCGCGATATAGTGGGGGAAAGCGAGTGCATCCTCGAGCTCAAGCGCAAGGCGGCGCGTGCCGCCGCCAGCTCGTCGGCGGTGCTGGTTTACGGCGAGACAGGCACGGGCAAGGAGCTCTTCGTGCAAGCCATCCACAACGCCGGCCCGCGGGCACGCGGCCCGTTTGTCGCTCAGAACTGTGCTGCCTTTCCCGAAGGGCTCCTGGAGGGAATTCTTTTCGGGACCACGAAGGGCAGTTTCACCGGCGCCCAGGACAGACCAGGATTGTTCGAGCTTGCCGATGGAGGCAGCATTTTCCTAGACGAGATAGACTCCATGCCCGCGAGCCTCCAGGCGAAGCTCCTGAGGGTGCTCTCGGAGAAGTGTGTGCGTCGGGTCGGGGACACCAGGGTGCGCAGGGTGGACGTCCGGGTGATGGCTGCCATGAGCCGGCCCCCGCTCGATGCGGTCGCCCAGGGTATGTTGCGCGAGGACCTTTACTATCGTCTCAACGTGATCTCCCTCGGCATACCGCCCTTGCGCGAACGCCGTGAAGATATCCCGCTTCTCACGGCGCACTTCATAGCGAAGTTCAACGCGCAGCTCATGATGAGCGTGAAGGGGCTCTCAGACGAGGTCGCGCGAGTCTTCTCCTCCTATGACTGGCCTGGTAACGTCCGCGAGCTGGAGCACGCCATAGAGGGGGCCATGCATCTTCTCGACGGCGACTTCATAATGCTCGAGCACCTTCCCGAGAACCTGAGAAGCGTCGCGACCCAATCAGCGAGAAGACCCGTTACCGTCCCCGTTCCGGGCCCATGCGCGGGCGGCCCGGACGCCCGCGTGGCGCTTGAGTTCCAGGGAGACTTCAGGTCCGCGGTCGCAGGCATCGAGAGCTCACTGGTGAGGAAGGCCCTAGCCGACTCCGGCGGCAACATCTCAAGGGCGGCGCGCCTCCTGGGAATACCGCGCCAAACGTTGCAGTACAGGCTGAAGAAGCTCGGGATCGATCCGAGGGCCGCAGAAGGCGCCAACGACGAAAGCTCCACCGGGGGCTAAAGCCGCACGTAGTCTTGCCCGCAGTCAGTCTTTCGGAGTTGGCTCGAGCTCGGGCGCGGTCGCTTGATCGCCTGCAAGGCTGCGGAGACGGAACGGGCGTGCATACGGATGGGGGTGGGCGACAGAGAAGCTGGACGGTACATGATTTGGGACATGACACGGCCGGGACCAAGCGTTCCGGCCTCTTTTGCCTCGGAGCTGGCTCCATGGTAAGGGTATGGCATCCTTGGGAAACAGGGACATCTCCGCCGCAGTATGCGCCCATTTTGGCACGGTCATAATACGTTGTAGGACACGGAGGAACGGCGGGAGGTGCCTGGTTTGAAGGGATACCTGGATCTTGTCATTCATGACGGCAACCGTCCACTCGTGGAGGCGCTGGAGGCGTCGGTCGTATCGCTGTTGGCTGGTCGACCTCTCCACGTTCACGTGGAGGGGCTCAGGGGCACGGGCAAGACCACGATCATACGCGCCATGAAAGACGTGCTGCCGCGTATCCAGAGGATCAAGGGATGCGTCTACAACTGCGATCCGCGGTGCCCTCACTGCCCCGTGCACCGGGATCTCCCTCCAGAAGCCATCGCGGAGCTGGGCACCGAGGAGGTGCCCGTGCCGTTCATGGAGATATCGCACGCGGCGAAGATCGGCACCGTGGTGGGGAGCATAGATCTCGCGAGACTTGCGGATCCCTCGCGTCCCGAGGCGGCGCTCCTGCCAGGCGTGTTGCCGCGAGCCCACAGAGGGGTCGTGTTCGTTGACGAGATCAACAGGCTCGCCGATACCTCGCCCGAGCTCACCGATGTCCTCCTTGACGTGATGGGCACCAAGCCGGGCCGGCTCCAGGTGGAGGAGACCGGTCTGCCCGCGTTCGAGATCCCCATCACGTGCGCGATATGGGCGGCGAGCAATCCCGACGAAGAGCCAGGTGCGCTCGAGGATATAAGGCGCCAGCTTTCGGACAGGTTTGACTTCACGGTGAACATGGCAAGGCCCCAGGATCAGTCCATTGTGAGGCGCATCCTCCTCGATGACGGGGCCTGGTCCCCTGGGACATCGGCAGCGAATGCCGGGCGCGCTGGAGCACCGCCTTCCTCCGCCCTGGACGTGCTTCGCGAGAGGATGCTCGGACGGGCAGCAGCCCTTCCAAACGTGACTCTCCCCGAGGAACTTGCCTCGCTCCTAGGTGAAGTATACGTGAGCTTCGGCATGGAGAGCCTTCGCGCCGTGGAAGCGATTTCCTTGGGGGCGCGAGCCCGCGCGGCGCTTGATGCCAGGCCCCACCCGTCCATCAATGATATAAGGACGGTGCTGCCCTTCGCCCTGCGGCATAGAGTGGACGCGGCCACGCTCATAAACATCGGGAAATTCCTGGACGAGTACGAATCTAGATGTGGCCGACGCCGCGACCCAGACCCTCTCAAGGACGGGGCCGGCGATGGCCCGGCCAAGCCGGTTCAAGAGGAGGCCCGGCACAAGGAAAGAGATCTCGCGTCCGGCGGAACGGCAGAGCCTGTTCCGCGCCCGGACAGCCTCTGGGAGAGGCTCATGAGGGGCATGGGTTTCGCGAGGCCCGACGCCACCAAGGGAGGGCCGGCGGGCGACGGGCGCGGTGTCGCGCCTCCTGGTTCTGTGCACCGGCGGGGCTCCAGCCCGACCTCGGCCGGGGGCGCCCTCGGGCAAGGCGCGGCGGACTTCGGAGCCGGGCAGGGTCCGGCCTACGGGAGCGAGAGCGCGAGCATATCCGACCCAAGCGAGGTGCCGATAAGCGCGCCCCCTGCGAGGGCAAAGTCCCTTGCACAGCTTGCCGGGGGTGAGGTGGTCTTCACCGAGGAAGACCTGAGGCTCCGATGAACGGCTTCGATTGTCTCGCGGTGCTCCGGTATGATGCCCCCCGGCTCATCCGGGTCATGCAGAATGAATTCCGGATGGGAAGGGGTCTTAGGATCGGCGAGACCACCGTGGTGAGCAAGCGGGTCCACGTGGTCAGCCCTGCGACGCCGGGGGAGATCAAGGTTCTCGCGAACCAGGACGCTGGGGTCTGTTTCTATTCGAGGCGGCGGAAGGATGAGATCCTCCACATAGACGTGTTCCACGAAGTCGCCGAGGTGGACCACCGGAGGGCGGCGGACGCCGTGAAGCGGGCTGTGTACGCGTTCTACCACGACCTCCTGCTCGAGCGGGCGCGCGGCCTTTTCCTTCCGCAGCCCGGCGAGCTTCTTGACCTCATGGATATCCAGACCGGCACGGGCGGCGGGAGGGTCGGTGGTACCCTGAACTATGGACGGAAGCTCTCGCTGCGCAAGGCCCACTGCAACCACGTGCACATCGCCGCAATGCTCCCGGACAACTGCCTCCTGCTGCTGTTTTACCTCGTCGTGGCCTTGGAAGAGGAGATAGAGCGGCAGGGTGTGGAGATTCGGAAGGTGGAGGCCATCAGGCACCAGGAGGCGGCGGGCAAGGGCGATCTCTCGCCCTACTCCAGTGTGTTCGATTCCTATCTCAACGAGTCCGGGGTCGCGGGCGGAGGCCATGACTGGGATAGGCTGCCGAGGGAGGCCCGCATAGAGGCGGTGTCCTCCATGGCTGAGGAGTTCGGCGGAAGGAGCAATATGGCTCGCCTGCTTGACCAGCTGCTCGCATCGGGGACCATTCCACCCGACATACGGCGCGACGCGGGCGACCTCGACGAGGTCATAGAACGCCTCTCCAGTTTCGACCTCCTCACCCGAGAGCGGGGTCAACTGGTGCTCACTCCCAAAGGCCGGGAGGTGCGCAACATCCTTGCCACGTGCGCGTCGGAGGTCGAAGCGGGCATAAGGCGTCTCGTGCGCAGGATGCCCATTGTGCCGAGAATCCCCCGCCACGAAGAGGGCCGGTTCGGGCCGAAGGCCAGGCACGAGCGCCCCAGGCTCTCGAAGAACGTGAGACCCCCTGGGGACGGAGAGTGGTGCGACGAGATCGCCGTGCCCGAGACCGCGGTGGCTGCCCTCTCCAGAGCCTGCCTGCAAAGAAACGGGGTTGTTGCCGGCGCCCCGGGGCCGTTCATCGTTCGCGAGGACATCAGGCTCTACCGAAAGCGCCCTGCGAGACCCCCGGAAGTCTGCCTTCTCATCGACGCGAGCGCAAGCATGGTCGGTCGGCGTATCCGCGCCGCTAAGTACCTCATCCGTCATCTTGCTGCAGCCTGCCGGGTGAGGATAACCGTCCTTACGTTTCAGGAGCGCGATGTGCGGCTTCAAATAGCGTCCACGAGCAACAGAAAGGCGATAGAGGAGGGGATCGGGCGGATCGAGCCTGCGGGCCTAACGCCTCTCGCCGCCGGGATCGCTGAGGCCCTGGATTTCATCCGGGCGAGAAAACTCAGGGATGTGCTGCTCGTGCTCATCACCGACGGGATCCCCACGATGAACCGCTGGACCGCCGATCCCGCACGGGACGCCCTCACCGCGGCGAAGCGCATAGCCGAGGAAAAAGTGCCCTTCATGTGCGTCGGCCTCCAGCCCAACAGGGACTTCCTCAGAAAGCTCGTGGACGTGGCCCGCGGGAAGCTGTACGTAGTTGACGAATTCGACAAGGACGTCCTCGTGAGCCTCGTCAGATACGGCACGAAAGAGAGCGTCCGGGGAGGATTTTCATCGCCGCGTGCCGAATAATGGGCTGACATCTTTGGAGCGGCGGCATGCGCGGTCCGCATGATCGAGTCCCGACGGCCCACTGTCGTTGACCGGGTCGACGGCCCGCTTCGCAATTGGAGATGAGAATGTTGCAGGCCGTAACCGTCCTTGGCCTTGCGTTCGCCCTCCTCGTCGCCGTGTTCGCCATCCAGAATTCTGCACCGGTCACAGTCACCTTTCTAAAGTGGCACCTCGTTGACGTCTCTCTGGCTTTAGTCATTCTGGGCTCCGCGGCGGCTGGCGCGGTTGTCGTGGGATTGCTCGGTGCCGTGCGCGAAATAAGGTTGAGGCTGAGCTTGAGATCTTTCAGGGGAAAGGCTGAGAGGCTCGCTCATGACCTGGCGGCAGCGAGAGAGAAGGTCGCCAACCTGGAAGGCGCTGTGGCGAGGCTCGAGGGGGAGGCGCGGGCGAAAGCGCGGGAGCTCGAGGCGGCAAGGGAGCGCGTCCAGGCCCTCGAGGTGGAGCTTGAGGCCACGCAGGTCATGGAGGTCCTTCCGCGGGCGCAGGATGAAACCGGGCCGGGACGTGAGCCTCAATCCCAGCAGGGCGCGGATCAAGAAGGCGGTACGCGCGACGAGCCTTTCGGGCTGAGGTCCGGAGCGTGATGTCTCGTTCGAACCTTGCGCGCGGCGCAAGCGAAATCCCCCACGACCAGTCGTGAAAGATGCGGGAATCCCAGGGCTGTCAAATGAGGGGACGGGAACTCTGTGACGCCATACTCAAGAGGCTAGCCAGAGGGTGTTTCTTGTGCTTATAATGCTATAGGTGCGCGAGTAAGGCGGGCGTGGGCGTGCCTGCGGGGAGAGGAAGAGGACACCCCGCGACGGCGCATTGGGCACGGGCGCATGCGGACCTTCGGGCCGCGTCGATGCCGGGGAGCCTGTGGCGGCGGGTGGGCGAGGAGACGACGTGGAGGAGGAGGACGTTGGCAGGTTGCGTATGGCACGTGGCGGGTCTTTCGAGCGAAGCTGAGAGGACAAGCGAGGTCCTACGGAGGGAGCTCGGGGTCCCGCGGCTTGTGGCGAGGGTGTTGGCGCTCCGGGGCCTTGGCAGCCCCGAGGCCGCAAGGAAGTTCCTCAGGGCGGACCTTGACGACCTTCTCGACCCTCTGCTCCTGCCTGACATGGAGAGAGCCGTCGTTCGGGTGCTCCGGGCGGTGCGAAACGGCGAGAAGATAAGGATATACGGAGATTACGATGTGGACGGCATCACGTCCACTTGCGTTCTTCTGAACGTTCTGAAGGCGCTCGGTGCCGACGTGGACTACTACATCCCCGGGCGCATAGAAGAGGGGTACGGGCTCAACCGCGACGCCGTGGAGAAGGCGGCCTCGTCCGGTGTCACGCTGCTCATCACGGTGGACTGTGGAATCACCGCCGTCGATGAGGTAGAGCTTGCGCGCAGCCGTGGCGTGGACGTCATCGTCACAGACCACCACGAGCCTGCCGAGGAGCTTCCAAGAGCTTACGCCTTGGTGAATCCGAAGCGGAGGGACTCGACCTACCCGTTCGCTGATCTTGCGGGCGTGGGAGTCGCCTACAAACTTGCCTTGGCGCTCCTGCGCGCGCACGCCGGCACCTTGGATGCGCCGGCACCCTCAGAGGGGCTTCTCGAGCTCGTCGCGCTCGGCACGATCGCTGACGTGGCTCCGCTCACGGGAGAGAACAGAGTCCTCGCGAAACACGGGCTTGCGAGCTTGAATTGCACCTCAAACCCCGGTCTCCAGGCCCTCATCCGCGTGTCGGGCCTTGCCGGCCGGGAGATAAGCTCGGGTGCAGTGGGCTTCTTTCTCGGGCCCCGTCTCAACGCCGTGGGCAGGCTAGGGGACGCGTCGCTTTGCGTGGACCTTCTCACGGCGTCATCCGCTGAGAGGGCGACCTACATCGCCTCGATCCTTGACAAGGCGAACCAGGAGAGGCAGTCCCTGGAACAGGCCATTCTAGATGAAGCGGTCTCGATGGTGAAGACTACGCCGGACGGCGAAGCGGAGGACGTCGTCCTCGTGCTCGCGGGCGAGGGGTGGCATCCCGGAGTCATAGGCATAGTCGCCTCCCGCCTGGTGGAACGATTCTGGCGTCCGGCCATATTGATAAGCATACAAGGCGACGAGGGGCGTGGGTCCGGGAGGAGCATAGATGCGTTCGACCTGTACGGTGGGCTCGTTCAGTGCGCGGACCTGCTGAAGGAATTCGGGGGACACCGCCACGCTGCCGGGCTTTCCATAGCTCGGAACGCCGTGCCTGCGCTCCGGGAGCGGATGAACGAGGTGGCCAGGGGCATGCTCGGCCCCGAGGACCTCGCGAGGAAGGTCGTGTGTGATGCCGAAGCCCGGTTCGGAGATATCGATATCGAGGTCGCAGAGGTCCTTGGCGCGCTCGCGCCGTTCGGCGTCGGGAACCCCGTCCCGACTTTCCTTTCAAGAGGCGTGAGGCTCGTGGAGTATCGCGGGGTCGGGGCCGACGCCAAGCACCTGAAGATGAAGCTGGCCCAGGACGGAGTGGTTTTGGACGCAATAGGATTCGGCTTGGGCGGGATGGCGCCCGTTCTCTTCGCGAAAGGCGCCAAGGATGTCGACATCGCGTATACCATCGAGGTCAACCAGTGGAACGGCGCGAGACAAGTGCAGCTCAACATAAAAGAATTGCGCGAGGCTGTAAGAAGCTGAGGCTTGTTGTATAATTGGAGTGTATAGGAACGGCGGCCGGTTGGCGTTCGCCTGCCGGGTTCCGGGCTGGTCGCTCCGCGGACGCATGCGAGTGTTCCGTAGCTGTACAGGTTTGCGGAGGCGAGACTGGCGGCGGGGATGCTACCGGTTGCAGGTGATTGGAATGGAGCAAGGGATTGACGAGGTCCTAGAGCGAATAAGACGATACGCTCCTGAGGCCGACCTCGACCAGGTGAGGAAGGCGTACGAGTTCGCCGCGAAGGCCCATGCCGGGCAACGCCGCGATTCGGGGGATTCTTTCATCTTCCATCCCCTAGGGGTCGCTGCGATCCTCGCCGAGCTCGAGATGGACGTCACGACAATCTCAGCTGGTCTGCTCCACGACGTGATCGAGGACACGCCGGTCACCCTCGACCAAATCAAATCCGAGTTCGGACGGGAGGTCAGCCTGCTCGTTGACGGTGTGACCAAGCTGGGCAGGGTTCCGTTCATGTCCCGGGAGGAACAGCAGGCGGAGAACCTGCGAAAGATGTTCCTCGCAATGGCCCAGGACATAAGGGTCGTTCTCATCAAGCTTGCTGACAGGTTGCACAACATGCGTACCCTGGGGCATCTGCCGTGGGACAGGCAGGCCAGGATAGCCCGGGAGACGCTCGAGATATACGCCCCGTTGGCCCACCGCCTCGGGATGTGGAGGGTCAAGTGGGAGCTCGAGGACCTGGCCCTGAGGTACCTCGAGCCCGGAGAGTACTACAAGCTCGTAGAGAAGGTCGCGAGAAAGCGAAAAGAGCGGGAAGGGCTGATAGAACAGGCGAGCGCTGTGCTGAAGAAAGCCCTCGAGGAGGCTCGGATCCCGTGCGAGCTTCAAGGGCGGGCCAAGCACTTCTACAGCATATATGAGAAGATGCGCCTCAAGGGGAAGGCTTTCGAGGAGATATACGACCTCATTGCCATAAGGGTGATTGTGAACAGCGTAAGGGACTGCTACGCGGTCCTCGGTATAGTGCATTCCTTATGGAAACCCATGCCGGGCCGTTTCAAGGACTACATCGCGATGCCGAAGTCGAACATGTACCAGTCGCTGCACACGACCGTCATCGGCCCAGCCGGAGAGCCCCTCGAGATACAGATCCGCACATGGGAGATGCACCGCACCGCGGAATACGGCATTGCGGCCCACTGGAGGTACAAGGAAGGCACCCGTACCGTGAGTGAATTCGAGGAGAAGCTCTCGTGGCTCCGTCAGCTCCTCGAGTGGCAGCGGGACATGAAGGATGTCCACGACTTCATGGAGACCTTGAAGATCGATCTCTTCAAAGACGAGGTCTTCGTGTTCACCCCGAAAGGCGACGTGAAGAACCTGCCCGCGGGCTCCACGCCAGTGGACTTCGCTTACAGCGTCCACACTGACATCGGCCACCGCTGCACCGGCGCCAGGGTTAACGGTAGGATGGTGCCCCTCGACTACCAGCTCACCAACGGGGATATCGTCGAGATAATCACCTCGAAAGGGCCCGGAGCGCCCAGCCTCGACTGGCTCGCGTTCGTCAAGACCTCGAAAGCTCGCAACAAGATAAGGCAGTGGGTCAGAGAGGTGCGACGCGAGGAGGCTGTGCCGCGTGGCCGCGACCTCCTGGAGAAGGAGCTCCGCCGTCAAGGCCTCGAGGTGCACGACAATCTGAAAGAAGAGAAGCTCCTCGTTGCGGCCAAGCGGCTGGGATTCACCGACGCTGAAGACTTGCTCGCGTCGGTCGGTGACGGAAAGGTGTCGCCCACGATGGTGGTGGCGCGGCTTGCCCCGGAGAAACCAGGCCTCGACAAGGAGGAAAAGGAGCCCACCCAGCTCGTTCCCAGGCGGAAGCGTCCGGCGGGACAAGGGGTCAGGGTGAAGGGCGTCGACAACGTGCTGGTGAGGATGGCGAGGTGCTGCAGCCCCGTGCCGGGTGATGAGATCATCGGATATATCACGAGGGGAAAGGGCGTTTCCGTGCACAGGCGCGATTGTCCGAATGTGGCATGGCTCCGGAACTCCCCGGAGCGGAACATCGAGGTTGAGTGGGAGTTCGGCGAGGACAACTCCTACCCGGTTGAGCTGGAGATCGAGGCACACGACAGGGTCGCGCTGCTCTCCAACATCATGTCGGCCGTCACCGAGCTCCGCGCTAACATAAGTGCGGTGAACGCGAGGACGACGAAGGACCACATGGCAGTGGTGAACATGGTGGTTGAGATCACGGGCATAGACCACCTAAACTCCATCATGAGCAGGGTCAGGCGCGTCCACGGAGTCACCGATGTGCACAGGGCGCACCATGCCAGCGCGCAACAGCTCCAGTCAGTGTAGACAGCGGATGGGGTGTAGGTGGCGGATGTGAGAGCCGTGGTGCAGCGGGCCAAGTCAGCGTACGTCGTGGTGGACGGCGAGACTGTGGGCAGGATAGGCCCGGGGCTCGTGGTCTTTCTCGGGGTCGGTTCGGGTGATTCTCAGGAGGACGCGCGGTACCTAGCCGAGAAAGTGGCGAACCTGCGTGTCCTCGACGATGATAAGGGCAAGATGAACCTTTCCTGCCTCGACCTCGGGCTACCGGTGCTTGTGGTCTCGCAATTCACGTTGTACGGCGACTGTCGCAGGGGACGGCGGCCCAGCTTCACCGAGGCCGCGCCGCCGGAGAAGGGCCTCGAGCTCTACACGGCGTTCGTGAAGGAACTGCGCGGGACAGGCCTCATCGTGGAGACGGGCAAGTTTCAGGCGACCATGACGGTCTTCGTGGAGAACGACGGTCCTGTCACGATCCTGCTCGATAGCAAGAAGCTGTTTTGAGGGAAACGGTGCCGGCGGCCGCTCGGCGTAGGAAAGGTCGCAGGGCCGCAGGCCGCAAGGTCTTTTGAGCGTCGTGCAGCGGGAGGATGACGAGGCGCGGTGATGGTGAGGACCCTGCGCGTAGGCGCGCTCAGTACCAATTGCTATGTCGTGGCGTGCGAGAAGACTCGCAAAGCTGTGGTTATCGACCCCGGGGACGAGCCTGCCAAGATCCTGGCGGCGCTGCGGGAAAACGAACTCGAGTGCGAAATTATCGTGAACACCCACGGCCACGTGGATCACATCGCGGGAAACGGAGGCGTCAAGGCGGCTACGGGCGCGCCCATCGCTATTCACGAGGCGGATGCGCAGGCGCTCGTCGAGCCGAGCTTGAACCTCTCTGCACTGGTTGTGTCGGTCCCGGGGTCAGGAGGGGAAGGCATCAAAGGCCCCGGTGCTGACAGGCTGCTCCGGGAAGGGGACGAGGTGGTCGCGGGGTCGGTGAAGCTGCGCGTGGTTCACACGCCGGGGCATACTCCAGGAAGCATCTCGCTCGTAGGCGACGGCGTGGTGTTTTGCGGCGACACGCTGTTCGCTGGAGGAGGCGTGGGGAGGACCGATTTCCCTGGGGGCTCGTATGACACCCTAGTGCGGTCGATCGAGACGAAGCTGTTCCGGCTTCCTGACGACACCGTTGTGTACCCCGGCCACGGTTCTTCCACGACGATCGGTCGAGAGAGGTGGTGAGCCGCGACCCGCGTGGCGGCGTGGGCTGGGCGGGAACCACATTGACACTGGTAGCGGGCGTCGGGTAGAATCACAGCGTACCGTGCGTACTGCGTGTGAAGGATTGGAGGAGATGCTCTTGTTCCTGGGCTTTCGAGGAAAGAAGAGCTCGAAGCTGGCGAAGGCCGTCATTATAGTGATATCCGTAACATTTGTCGGGGGCCTCGCTTACACCGGAACCGTCTTCATGCGACGGCCGTCAGCGGACGAGCTCGGGATCGTTGCGAGCGTCAACGGCACAAAGATCACGTGGGACGTGGTGGACCGCGGGTTCAAAGACGCCCTTTTGGCAGAGTACGAGAACACCGGCAGAGTGCTTCCGGAAACGAGGGGACCGATCAGGGCGTCGGTGCTCGACCAGATCATAAACAGCGTTCTCATCAGCCAGGCGGTGAAGAAGGAGAAGATCCAGGTCCCGTCCAAGCAAGTCGAGGATGAGTTCAAGAGACAGATGGACGCCTTCCCCAATGAAGAGGCGTTCCGCACCGCGCTGAAGGAGAACAACTTGACGGAGAGCGAGCTCAAGAAGCAAATCCGCGACAGCCTAGCCGCTCAGACGCTCTTCACGCTCGTCCAGTCGAAGGTTTCCGTGTCAGAGGACGAGGTCAAGCAGGCTTACACGAAGGAGACGGGCAAGCCTGCGGAGGGGAAGGACTTCGAGGACAAGCGCGCTGACATCGAGAGCCGGCTCGAGACCGCTGCTCAGCAGGAGGCTCTCGTCAAGTGGCTTGACGGCCTTAGGAAGGACGCTAAGATAGAGATATACGACCCGGAGATCCGTGCTGTAAAGAAGCTCCAAGAGAAGGCCTACGATGATGCGATCGCTGAGTACGGAGAGGCGATAAAGAAGGAGCCTGACAACGCTTACTTGTACGTGGGGCTCTCCCAGGCGTACCTAGGCAAGAAAGACCTAGCCGGTGCCACCCAGGCCCTTGAGAAGGCGAGGGACCTGTACCCGGAGGAGCCTTACATCCGGCTTCTCCTCGGAACAGTGTACCGTGACGCGGGCGCTCGCGACAAGGCGCGGCAGGAGTTCAAGACGGCTTCCGAAAACGGGGGGCTTGACATCCTGCTTCACGTCCGCCTGCAATCGCTCTTTAAGAGCATGGGCCTTAGTGAGGATGCCAAGGCGGAGGAAGCGAGGATCGCCGAGATCCGCGATCTGCAGGAGCGCAAGAACAAGGCCGCGGGCACGCCTGCGACGTCCGGGACCACTTCGGGGAGCAGCGCAGGAAGCAGCGCGCCGGCTAAAACCGGCGGCGCCAGCGGAGGAGGCCAAGCCGGGACCAGATGACAGGCGCCTTGGAGCTGCCGTTCAGTGATTGCTCATCGAGGACCTGACTATTCGTTGACGACTCACCGGACGGTGGACGGCGGAAGCTGTCCGTCGTTCAAAAGGATAAGGACAAAGTGCAAACGCGCACAGTCCAAACGCGCACAGCATGAGGAGGCCAGCACATGGCCGAGTTGAAAGCGCCAAGGGGCACCGCTGACGTCCTTCCCGGCGACTCAGACTTGTGGCTCCAGGTCGAGGACGTCGTGCGCCAAGTGTGCCGCAACGCGGGATACGGCGAGATCCGAACGCCCATCTTCGAGCATACGGAGCTGTTCGAGCGCGGGGTCGGGGCGGTCACGGACATCGTTGAAAAGGAGATGTACACGTTCCTGGACAAGGCCGGGCGCAGCATAACGCTTCGCCCAGAGGGCACGGCCCCGTGCATGCGGGCCTATCTTGAACACAACCTGAATGTGCTCCCTCAGCCGGTGAAGATGTACTACATCGGTCCCATGTTCCGGTACGAGCGGCCGCAGTCAGGGAGGTTCAGACAGCATACGCAGTTCGGCGTGGAGGCGATAGGGTCCGCCGACCCGGCCCTCGACGCCGAGGTCGTTTCGGTGCTCGTGGATGTGTACAAGCGCCTTGGGCTCTCGGGGTTTGTAGTGCACCTGAACTCCATTGGATGTCCCCGCTGCCGCCCGCGCTACAAAGAGGCATTGGTGAACGCGCTCGCTGGGCACGAGGAGGGACTCTGCACGGATTGCCGTCGACGGCTCGAGCGGAACCCGCTGCGGGTCCTGGACTGCAAGAACGAGGGATGCAGGGAGATCTCAGAAGGAGTCCCGACGATAATCGAGTTCCTCTGCGACGAGTGCAGGCGTCACTTTGAAAGCGTGACCGCGTACCTCAGGGCCCTTGGGCTCGCGTACGAGATCGATCATCGCATCGTACGGGGGCTTGACTATTACACCAAGACAGTCTTCGAGGTGGTTCACTCCGAATTGGGGGCCAAGGACGTGCTTGGTGGCGGCGGGAGGTACGACGGCCTGGCCGAGGACCTCGGGGGCGAGCACACGCCGGGGGTCGGGTTTGCGGCAGGCATTGAGAGGGCCGTCATGGTGCTCAAGGCAGCGAGAGGAGAGTCTTCGAGGGAGACCTCGGGGACCGGAATCCGGGTCTTCGTCGTAACCATGGGCGATGCTGCCAGGGCAGAGGGGTTCAAGCTCGTGAACGCCCTCCGCGGGCTCGGCGTGGCTTCGGACCTCGACTACATGGGGCGCAGCCTAAGGGCCCAGATGAAGCACGCGGACAGGTGTGGGGCACGGAAGGTCGTGATCCTCGGTGAGGAGGAGCTCAAAGCGGGCGTGGCGACGGTGAAGGACATGGCCACGGGAGAGCAGACCCAAACGGCGCTTGAAGGCTTGGCGGAGGCTCTCTCTCGCGAATGCCGGGGCTTGACCGTCTGAAAGGGTCGCGTGTGGACGCGCCCGGGGTGTCTCGGGACACGCAAGGCACTCCAGGCGGCCGGCACCAATCGTAACGGAAGAGATCGCGTATGACCAGCCCGGCGCACCCCGCCCCGGGGAGGCGCCGGGCGAGGTTTATCGGCGGCTGCCAAGGCCGCAAGCCGGCTGCGACAGGGCGCTGTTAAGACAAAGGGTTCGGCTTGAGCGCGCGGACGGAGAAGTGAGGCTTATGCAGAAAAGGACGCACATGACAGGGGACCTTTCGGAGGCTATCGTCGGATCGAAAGTCACGTTGGCGGGCTGGGTCGCAAAACGCAGGGACCTTGGGGGGCTTGTGTTCATCGATCTCAGGGACCGCTCCGGGATCGTACAGGTGGTGTTCAATCCCAAGATCGCACCTGAGGCCCACAGCGTCGCGGAGAAACTGGGGAGCGAAGATGTGGTCCAGGTTCGCGGCGTGGTCGAGAGACGCCCATCGGGTACCGAGAACCCGTCCATTCCCACGGGCACCATCGATGTCGTGGCCGAGGGAATCGAGGTTCTCTCCAAGTCAAAGACCCCGCCTTTCTACATCACGGAAGGGCTCGAGGCGGACGAGCTCCTGAGACTGCGTTACAGGTATCTCGACCTTCGCAGGCCGGACATGCAGCGTAATCTCATTTTCCGGCACAAGCTCACCATGGCTGTGCGGAGATTCCTGGATTCGCAAGGGTTCGTCGAGATCGAGACTCCCATGTTCATCAAGAGCACGCCCGAGGGAGCCCGCGACTACGTCGTGCCGAGTCGCCTCAACCCGGGCAAGTTCTATGCTCTCCCGCAGTCGCCGCAGCTTTTCAAACAGCTCCTGATGGTCGCCGGCTTCGACCGGTATTTTCAAATCGCCCGGTGTTTTCGGGACGAGGACCTTCGAGCCGACCGCCAGCCCGAGTTTACGCAGATAGACATAGAGATGTCTTTCGTGGAACGCGACGACGTGCTCGGTCTCACCGAGGCAATGATGGCGGCATGCATTGAGGAGACATTGGGGGTGCACGTGAGCACGCCTTTCCCGCGGCTATCGTACGCTGAAGCGATGGAGAGATATGGGTCGGACAAGCCGGACACGAGGTTCGGGATGGAGCTGCACGACATCAGCAAGGTGGTTGAGGGTTCCGGCTTCAGGGTCTTCCGGGAGGCAGTGGCGACAGGTGGCAAGGTAGCTGCCATAGTGGCGCCCGGATGCGGCGGGTTTTCGCGCCGAGAGGTCTCGGAGCTCGAGGAGATAGCGAAGGGTTTCGGGGCGCAGGGGCTAGTGTCGATCAGCGTGTCACGAGGGCCCGGAGACGGGCTCGACTTTCGGTCCGCAGTCCGTAAGTTCCTTTCCGAAGGTGAGCTTTGCCAGATCGTCGAGGCCACGCGCGCTTGCGAGGGAGACCTCATCTTGATCTCGGCCGGTCCGGGTCCCACGGTGCAGAACGCTCTGGGCAGGCTGCGCCTGCACCTGGGAACGAAGCTTGGGCTCATTCCCGAGAACACGATGGCGTTTGTGTGGGTCGTGGATTTCCCGCTCCTGGAGTTCAGCGAGGAGGAGGGCAGGATCGTCGCGGTGCACCACCCGTTCACGGCTCCTCTCGACGACGACATCGACCTCCTGGAGACGAACCCTCTCGCCGTTCGCGCCAACATGTATGACCTCGTCATGAACGGCGTCGAGCTCGGGAGCGGCAGCATCAGGCTGCATCGGCGCGATCTTCAGGAAAGGGTCTTCCGGGCGCTGGGGCTCGGGCCCGCGGATGCCCAGGAGAAGTTCGGGTTCCTCCTGGAGGCCTTCGAGTACGGGGCCCCGCCACACGGCGGCATCGCGCTGGGATTCGACAGAGTGGTGATGCTGCTCGCAGGGCGCAAGACCATCCGCGACGTGATCGCGTTTCCGAAGACGCAGCGGGCCGTGTGCCCGATGACAGGAGCGCCGGGACCCATCTCCAGGGAACAGCTCGACGAGCTGCACATAGAAGTGGTCAATGGGCAAAGAATGGATGTCGCGGGCAACGGCGAGGAATCTTGAAATCTCGCTGGCGCTGTGGTATTATTGCTTTGGCGCAGCCTTGATGCGCAAGCGCAGAGCGAAAGACCCTACCGTGTGCGATGTGGTGCTGGTAACTTCTGTTCCAACACCATATGAAAGGGAGCCCGGCCTCCGGGTGCGGCGCGTACGCCGCGTCATGCGGACACGTAAAACATCCGGGAGGGCACCCACCTGCAGGGCGCAGGGATATGAGATGTTACCGGTAAGACGGCACGGTGGGGTCTTCTTTTTTTTGCCTTCGCCATCTCGCAAGGCTCTTGAGTGCCGTTGAACAGCGGATCTGGCGAGCGTCCGAGAAGGACGCCGCACGAGACGGCAACTAATCGGGCGCACGGAGGTATGGGGAGACGTGGACACCGGCATGTTCAGTCGCCAAGCGGAGGAAACATTGAGACGCGAGGCGCCTCTTGCCGCGCGCATGCGACCGAGAACCCTGGACGAGTTCGTCGGGCAGGAACACATGGTGGGGCCGGGCAAGCTGCTGCGCCGGGCCATCGAGGCCGACCGCCTCACGTCGATGATCCTTTACGGGCCACCGGGGACCGGCAAGACGACGCTCGCGATGGTCATCGCGGGAATGACGAGGTCCCATTTTGAACAGGTCAACGCAGTTACGGCAGGGGTGGCCGACTTGAGGCGGGTGATCGCTGAGGCAGAGGAAAGGCTCGGTCTACACGGGCAGAGGACCATACTCTTCATCGATGAGGTCCACAGGTTCAACCGATCGCAGCAGGACGCGCTGCTGCCGGCCGTGGAAAACGGCACGGTCATCTTCATCGGGGCCACTACCGAGAACCCGTTTTTCGAGGTGAACGCGCCTCTCGTGTCCCGGTCCCGCATCTTCCGTCTGGAGCCACTTAGTGATGAAGAGATCGCCGCCATTCTTCGCCGAGCTCTTGAGGACCGCGAGCGCGGGCTCGGGGGATTCTCGGTGGAGGTGGATAGCGAGGCTTTCGATCACATTGTGAGGATGGCGAACGGGGACGCAAGGTCCGCGCTGAACGCCATCGAGCTTGCCGTGCTCACCACGCCGCCCGACTCCCGGGGGGTCCGACACATCACCCTGGAGGTGGCGGAGGATTCCATCCAGCGCCGCGCCCTTCTTTACGATCACGACGGAGACGCGCATTACGACACGATATCGGCGTTCATCAAGAGTATGAGGGGATCGGATCCTGATGCCACAGTCTACTGGCTTGCCAGAATGGCCGCGGCGGGCGAGGACCCCGAATTCATAGCGAGACGGATCGTGATCCAGGCGGCTGAGGACGTGGGATGCGCGGACCCCCACGCGCTTCTCGTGGCGTGCGCGGCGGCCTGGGCCGTGAAGTTCGTCGGCTGGCCCGAGGCGAAACTGCCGCTGGCCCAGGCGGCCATATATGTTGCCACGGCGCCGAAGAGCAACTCGGCATGCGTTGCCATCGGACGGGCCATGGAGGACGTAGAGAAGGAGCGCCAAGGCAGCGTGCCGACGCACCTCCGTGACGCCTCCTACAGGGGCGCGGCCAGGCTCGGCCATGGGGCCGGGTACAAGTATCCTCACGACTTCCCAGGCCACTTTGTGCAGCAACAATACCTGCCCGATGAACTCGTCGGAAGGGTGTACTACGAGCCGTCGGCGAACGGCTACGAGAAACATATCTCCGAGCGTCTCGCGAAATGGAGGGAGGCGCGCGAACGTCCCCGCCCCGATCGCTAGGTGAGGGCGCGTTAGCCTTTGTCTTATTTCCATCAGTTGCCGGCTCGCCGGTGTCGCACTCGGGGATGGCGCCCCGAGCGGGGCGTGCTTCGCCAAAGCCCGGCCCGTGAGGCCAGTGGCCGGATCTCGACATCCCTCGTGCAATCACCGACAACCCCTCGCAATAACCAGGCGAGGCCGCGACGGCCACGACCGCGACGTTGACAAGGCCGATCAGCCGTGGTATAGTGTTGCCGGAATCCCAACGGGTTTAGTCGGAATTCATGGCGCCGGCGGCGTCCGGGTAAAGGCAGGTGAGCTTCGTGAGGCTGTCCACTCGAGGGAGGTACGGAGTGCGGGCCATGTACGATCTGGCCCTTCACTACGGTGAAGGTCCGGTTCCGCTCAAGGGCATCGCCGAGCGGCAGATGGTGTCCGAGAACTACCTCGAACAACTCATGGCGAGCCTGCGTCGCGCCGGGCTTGTGATAAGCTCGAGAGGGGCACAAGGCGGCTACGAGCTTGCGAGGCGCCCGGCGGACATCACCATCGGCGATATAGTCAGGGTGCTCGAGGGGCCCATCGACCCCGCGGAATGCGTCGGGGAGGGTGATCCTGTCGAAGCGTGCGAACGGGCAGACGAGTGCACGATGCGCTTGGTGTGGAAGAAGCTCAAAGACTGCATCAACCGGGTGCTCGACTCCATCAGCCTCAAGGATCTGTGCGACGAGACAGCGTCTTTGACCAGCGACTCGTGCGGCTCTTGCGGTGCCGCAGCGGCGTGCGCCCGGGGCGCCCGGGGACCCACTGAAGCGGTGACGGCCGGTGCGGCGGGCAGGAGGTCCAGGCGTTCTGCGAGAGGGCAAGCACGAGTCACCGATGTGGCAACACTATAGGTCAGGGACTGAGTCGGGGGATCAGGCTGGGGGAGCGGACGCGGCGCACGCTGCGCAGGTTGGTCGAGCCGGGCGAAGGGAGACGCGAGCGGCTTGGAATCCTGAGTCTCTTGCGAGCAGGAGATGATATGACATGAGGACAGTGTATCTGGACAATGCGGCCACGACGAGGCCTCGCCGGGAAGTGGTCGAGGCCATGCTGCCATACCTCGGAGACAAGTATGGCAACCCGTCGAGCATATACGGCATAGGCCGGGAGGCGAGGGCAGCCCTGGACGAGGCGCGCGATACGGTCGCAAGGATCCTTGGAGCGGAGGCCGGGGAGATCGTCTTCACTGGCAGCGGCACCGAGGCTGACAATGCCGCGATAAAGGGGGTCGCGTTCGCGAACCGCGACAGGGGCGACCACATCATAACCTCGGCCATAGAACACCATGCCGTCCTCGATAGCGCGAAGCGCCTGGAGAAGCGCGGGTTCCGGGTGACGTACGTTCCCGTGGATTCGTACGGAATGGTCGACCCGGCCGACGTGGAGGCGGCCATCACAGACAAGACGATCCTCATTTCCATAATGCACGCCAACAACGAGGTGGGCACGATCGAGCCCATCGAGGAGATCGCCAGGATCGCGAAGGAGCACGGCGTCTACTTCCATACGGACGCGGTGCAAACCGCCGGGCACATACCCATCGACGTGAATCGTCTTGGCGTGGACCTTCTGTCGCTCTCGGCGCACAAGTTCTACGGGCCAAAGGGAGTTGGCGCGCTCTACGTGCGCAGGGGGGTGCGCATGGAGAGATATCTCGACGGCGGCGGGCAGGAGCGGAACAGAAGGGCTGGCACCGAGAACGTGGCCGGCATCGTCGGCCTAGCGAAGGCCCTTGAGCTCGCGGTGTCCGAGATGAACGACGAAGCGGGCCGCGTCTCCCAGTTGCGCGACCGCCTCATCAGGGGCGTCATGGACCGGATCACTCACGTCAGGCTGAACGGCCACCCGACGCGTCGCCTGCCGGGCAACGCGAGTTTCTGCTTTGAGTTCATAGAAGGCGAGTCGCTCCTTCTGAACCTCGACATGCTGGGCGTGTGCGGATCAAGTGGGTCTGCGTGTACTTCAGGGTCGCTCGAGCCATCCCACGTGCTGCTCGCGATGGGTATCCCGCATGAGGTGGCGCATGGTTCGCTCAGGCTGACCCTTGGGCGTTACAACACCGAAGAAGACGTTGACTACGTGCTCGAACATCTGCCGGGCATAGTCGCGAAGCTCAGGGCTATGTCGCCCTTCGGGGCAGAGGCGGGCCTGGGCGAGGCTTCCTGCGCCAAGTGCGAGGGAACGCCGGAGCCCCTCATGAAACGGAGGTAGCACTTCGACCGCGTTCGATGTGGGTTTGTTGTGAAGCGGAGAGGAGAGGGGATGGGGCAGTTGTACTCCCAGAAGGTAATGGATCATTTCACTAACCCGAGGAACGTTGGGGAAGTAGAGAACCCCGACGGCGTCGGGATGGTGGGGAACCCCATTTGCGGGGACGTCATGAAGCTATCGATAAAGGTTGAGGGCAACAGAATAGTTGACGCGAAGTTCAAGACGTTCGGCTGCGGTGCGGCCATCGCCACGAGCAGCATGGTGACGGAGCTCGTCAAGGGCAAGACGCTCGAGGAGGCCATGGAGATATCCAACAAGGCTGTGGCGGAGGCCCTCGACGGCCTTCCCGCCAACAAGATGCACTGCTCGAACCTGGCGGCGGACGCGCTTCACAAGGCTATCGAGGACTATCTCGCAAGAAAGCGCGTGCCGGGCCCGGGCGGCCCACAGGCTTCCAGTGGCGGGGATGAGATGGCAGTAGGCGAGGCTTGATGTGTGCTGAGGGTTTCGAGGCCGCACCCGCATGCGCGCCCCGGCGCGTTCTCGTGGCGATGAGCGGCGGGGTGGATAGCTCGGTCGCCGCGGCCTTGCTCAAGGAAAGAGGCTTCGAGGTCATAGGCGCCACCATGCAGGTCTGGCCGCGGGCGTTCTCCACCCGCGAGCGCGAAGGTGGGTGTTGTTCGATCGCAGCGGTGGAGGATGCGCGTCGCGTCGCGTCGACTCTCGGCATCCCGTACTACGTGCTCAACTTCGAGGAGAGGTTCGAAGAGGAGGTCATATCCTACTTCGCGCGCGAGTACGTGTCGGGCCGCACGCCCAATCCGTGCGTGAGGTGCAACCAGCGGATCAAGTTCGGACACCTCTTGCACAAGGCCAAGGAGATAGGGGCGTCGTTCATTGCCACCGGCCACTACGCGCGGATCTGCCGCGACCGAGAGACCGGGCGGCACCTTCTTCTCACCGGAAAGGACGCTCGAAAAGACCAAACGTACGTCCTTTACTCGATGACCCAGGACGAGCTTGCCCACACGCTCTTTCCCGTAGGCGCGTTCAGGAAGGACGAGGTCCGTCGGATAGCGGCGTCGCTCGGGCTTCCCGTTGCTGAAAAGCGCGAGAGCCAGGAGATATGCTTCATACCAGATGACGATTATAGGAGATTCCTGCGCGAGTATATGCCCGAGGCTCGAGACCCCGGGCCCATCCTCGACGTCGAGGGGAAGGTCCTCGGGGAGCATGAGGGGATCGCGTTTTACACGATAGGCCAGAGAAGAGGACTCGGGATCGCGTCGGCAGAGCCGCTCTATGTCGTTGACATCGACCCGGCCAGGAACGCCGTGATAGTCGGCCGCCAGCGCGACCTGATGGCGGAGGGGCTTATCGCTTCCGAGCTCAACTGGATACCATTCGACCGGCTCGAGCAACCGATCGAGGTCGAGGCCAAGATAAGGTACCGCACGCCGGCAGTGCTCGCAACGGTCACGCCGCTGGCCGCGCGCCCCGGTGAAGATCGCACCCGCGGGGGCGATTCGATAGGCTCTGGGCCCGGGGAGGTCGAGGTGAGGTTCTCGACCCCGCAGAGGGCCGTGACGCCCGGGCAGTCGGTCGTGTTCTACGACGGAGAGGTAGTGGTCGGCGGCGGCATCATCTCGAAAAGCCTGCGCAACCGACACTAAAAGTATATCGCCAGAAGTTCGCGCTACTTTCCGGCGGGGCGGTCCTGCCTAAGGCTATCCGGCCTTGCCCTCCGAGGACGGCGCGCTTGCGGCGTGCCTCGTTCGAACTGTCCGACTACCGGGAGGGACCGCCCGCGATCGTGCAAGGAGCCATTTTCCATTCGCTTTTTCCTTCACACTGTGGGCATACTAACCTCCTGAAAGGGAGGCGGTAGCTATGAGGAGACTCTGGAGATCCATCATAGCCGGAAGCGCCGCCGGCGCTGCGATCGGCGCGTATTTCTACTTCAGGTCACGTCGGGCGCGCGCGAGGACGCTCCTCGGGGACGCATCGGACGAAGCCCGCGCGGCCCGCTCAGCTCGCGCGATGATGACCAAGGCGGCAGGGCGGATGGTCACGCAGGTCGGCAGGAGCATCGTGAACGCCGGCGAAAAGACTCGTGCCGCTGGCAGGCGCCTGCGGCTCGGCAGGGCGGATTAGCTAGGTGCCAGGGTTGAACGCCAGAGCGCGCGCCCCGGGCCGCAGACCCGCGGGCGGCGAGCGGAGGGCACAGCATGTCGCCGCGAGCCTCGTTTCTTTTCCTGGGGGTGCGGGGCTTGCCGGCCACACCCTCCGGGGGCGGCGCGCTTCCGGCGCGCCCCGTTCGAGTTCGGCGCGTGAGACGACCGAATTCGTGGCGCCCCCGTCGTGCAGCCACTGGCGACCCGGGCTGGACCTTACGGACTGAGGAGTATCGCAAGCGTACGACGATGTGACGAGGCGAGGCGGGGCGGCAGGCCCGGCGAAGAGGGCGGCGGGCAGCAAACACGCACGTGACGCCAAGCGGGCGCTGCGTAAGAAGGATGAGCCTCGCGCATGGCTGAGACCGACGCTCACGAAAACCCCATCCGTTGTCGGCGCGAGAAAGCGGTGCGGATCTTGCCTTGGTTTCTGCACATTCTCGTTGTCCTGGGGGCCGCGCTATTTCTCTTCCGGGTGAGGGCCATACTTACCCCGTTTCTGCTTGCCCTCGGCCTCTCGTACTTGATGAACCCGCTAGTCACGTACCTCGAAAAGCGAGGAGCTCCCAGGAGCGCTGGCACGCTCGTTGTGTACGTTGGGTTCACGCTCCTGATTGCGCTCCTGGGAGTGTACTTGTTTCCCAGGCTGTTCTCGCAGCTCGAGATGCTTGCTGAGGTCCTTCCGGGGCAGGCCCAGGAGATCCAGAGCCGGCTCGCGGCGCTTTACGCGAGGCTCAACAGGTTCAACATACCGGAGCCTCTGAAAGGCGCCCTGGACGACGGGATCCGCAGAGCGGAAACGGCGCTTGCTGACCTCGTGCGCCGAACTGTGGGGGCCGTTCCGGAACTCCTTCCCAAGATGACCATGCTCGTTCTCGTGCCCGTGCTGGCATTCTACTTTACCATGGATTTCCCGGAGATCAAGATGTGGCTCCTGTCGTGGATACCTTCGCGCTGGCGCAGCGAGGTGGTGGGCCTGCTTATCGAGATGGACCAGGCATTGGGCTCGTTCATCAGGGGACAACTCCTTGTGTCGGCCGTCGTCGGCGTGCTGATCTTCGCGGGCCTGTCCATCATCGGCGTTGACTTCGCCCTCGTCATCGGGCTTGTGGCTGGGCTCTTCAATGTCGTGCCGTACTTCGGTCCGATCATAGGCGCAGTCCCTGCCGTGATTCTCGCTTCACTGAAATCGCCGGTGCTCGCGTTGTATGTTATCTTGCTATTCGTGCTCGTAAACCAGTTTGAGAGCGCAGTCGTGGGGCCGAACATCCTCGGCGAACAAGTCGGCCTGCACCCGGTTGCGGTGATCTTTGCGATCCTTGCGGGGGGCCACCTTTTCGGGCTCATCGGGGTCCTGCTTGCCGTGCCAGTGGCGGCCATGATCAAAGTGATCCTCAGATACCTGCACGCGAAGCTTGTGCCTTGATCGTGCGGTCGGCCTTCGAGGCGTGTCCCTCTGCAGCTGGCCGCGCGGCCGGAAGGGGGCAGGGGCGGGAAACGGCGCGGGGACGGGGGTGTTCGCGTTGACACCCCCGGCGCGATTCGCTATGATAGAGATAACTCGGACGTGGGAGGATGCATGCTTTGCAGGCTGAACGAGGTATTCGGGCCCTTGGTACCCGCGAGATACGCGACATGTTCAGAGAATTCTTCGTCGGCAAGGGGCACAAGCCTTTGCCGAGCGCTTCCCTCATACCGATCAACGACCCCACGCTTCTCCTTACGGGCGCGGGCATGGTGCCCTTCAAGCCCTATTTCCTCGGCACCGCCAAGCCGGAGTCGCAGAGGGTGACCACGTGTCAGAAATGCGTCCGCACCCTTGACATCGACAATGTCGGCAAGACCGCCCGGCACCTCACGTTTTTCGAGATGCTGGGCAACTTCTCGTTTGGGGATTACTTCAAGAAACAGGCGATCCCATGGGCATGGGAGTTCGTCACGGAGCACCTCGGCCTTCCCGAAGATAGGCTCTGGGTGACTATATACCTGGATGATGACGAGGCGTTCGAGATCTGGACGAGAGACGTGGGGGTGCCCGCGGAGCGCATAAAGCGCTTCGGCAAGAAGGACAATTTCTGGGAGATTGGTGTCGGCCCATGCGGGCCGTGTTCTGAGATCCACGTCGACCGCGGCGAGGAGTTTGGCTGCGGAAGGCCCGAATGCAAGTTGGGCTGCGACTGCGACAGGTTCATGGAAATATGGAACCTGGTGTTCATACAGTTCCATCACGACGAGGCCGGCAACTATGTGCCTCTCGAACGCAAGGGTATCGACACCGGCATGGGGCTTGACCGGGTGGCCGCGGTCATGCAGGGCGTCCCGACGGTGTTCGATACTGACGCCATGAGGCCCATCACGCATGCCGTCGCTGAGCTTGGTGGGGTTGTCTACGGAAAAGCGACGGGAGGGCGACGGCAGGGGCAGCCTACGCTCGACACTGATGTATCAGTCAGGATAATCACCGACCACGCCCGCGCGGTGACCTTCCTGGTAGCCGACGGGGTCCTGCCAGCCAACGAAGGCAGAGGGTACGTGCTCCGGAGGCTCATAAGGCGTGCGGTGCGCCACGGCAGGCTCCTCGGCATCACGCGGCCGTTTCTGGCCGATGTGGCGGACGTCATAATTTCGGTGATGGGCGACTCGTACCCCGAGCTCGTCGAGAGGCGGGACCACATACGAAAGACCTTGTCCGTCGAGGAGGAGCGGTTCCTCGGAAGGCTCGATCAGGGGACGAGCATCCTTCAGGGCCTTGTCGCGGAGCTTCGCGAGGCAGGTAGGAACGAGATCCCCGGCGCGGATGCGTTCAGGCTTTACGACACGTATGGGTTCCCGGTGGAGCTCACTCGCGAGATAGCTGAAGAAAGCGGGATGACCGTAGACGAGGCGGGGTTCTCCGCCGCCATGCAGGAGCAGCGCGAGCGGGCGCGGGCAGCGCGGCAAGACCTGGGTTACATGGGCGACCTTTCGACGGCGAAGGCGCAGGCCCTCACGGGCCTTGGCACGAGGTTTGTCGGATACGAGACGACTGCCGCCAAGTCCAAGGTGTGCGCCATTTTTGTCGACGGCGAACCGGTGAGCCGCGCGAGCGCGGGGCAGAATGTCGAGATAGTGCTGGACGTCACGCCGTTCTACGGCGAATCCGGCGGGCAGGTAGGCGATTCGGGGACGATCACGGGTCCTTCCGGGAAGGCAAGGGTTACGACAACGGTGCGCGCGTCGGAGGCGATCGTCATTCATAACGCCACCGTCGAGCACGGCGTCATCACAACGGGCGACAAAGTGGAGGCCGTTGTGGACGCGGAGCGCCGCCGCGCCATCGCCCGTAATCACACAGCGACCCATCTCCTCCACGCCGCTCTCCGAAGGGTCCTTGGAGACCACGTGTTTCAAGCTGGCTCGCTGGTCGCCGAAGACAGGCTGAGGTTCGACTTCTCCCACCATTCGGCAATGACGGATGACGAGATCCGCAGGGTCGAGGACATGGTCCTGGAGTGGGTTCTCGCCGACTCGCCGGTGGAGGCGGTGGAGATGGCCCTCGAGGAGGCCAAGGCGATGGGCGCCATGGCGCTCTTCGGTGAGAAGTACGGTGAGCGGGTCCGGGTCGTCAGGATAGACGACTGCAGCAAGGAGCTGTGCGGTGGCACCCATGTGGGGCGCACCGGAGAGATCGGGCTCGTGAAGATAGTGTCCGAGGGTGCAGTGGCCTCGGGGATCAGGCGGGTGGAGGCGGTGAGCGGAAAGGCTGCCCTAGCGCTTCTCAGGTCCCAGCAGGCGCTGCTCGAGAGCGCGTCAGCGGAGGTCAAGGGCAATCCCGACGAGCTCCCTCAGAAAGTGTCGAGGCTCGTGCAGACCCTCCGTGCGCGCGAGAAAGAGATAGAGTCGCTCAAAGCGAGAATGGCCCGGTCGCAGGTGGACGTGCTACTCAGCGAAGCGACGGAGATAGACGGGGCGAAGGTCGTGGTGGCGGAGGCGGAAGGACTCGACGGGCCTGCGCTTCGCGAGCTTGCTGACACGGTGCGGGAGAAGCTTGTATCAGGCGCGGTGGTCCTGGGGTCCAGGTTTGACGGAAAGGCGCTTTTCGTGGTGACGGTCACGAGGGATCTCATAGATAGGGGCCTGCGAGCGGGGGATATCGTCAAAGCCGCGGCTGAGGCGGCGGGCGGAGGTGGCGGCGGGCGTCCTGACATGGCGCAGGCGGGCGCTCGCGACGCGGCGAAGCTCAAGGAGGCCCTCGGTGCGGCGAAGGCCAGGATAGAGAGGGCGTTACTGCACTGAGTGACTTCGCTGGTGGCGGCGTAGCGTCTCGGGATGCGGATTCAGGCCGCGAGGCAGGCGGGGTGCGGAAGAGTGGAAAGGTCGCCGGGCGCGAAACGCGATGCGCGCTGGCGAGCGTGCCGGCATACGGCGAGGTGCTGGGGAGCTACGACAGGGGGAGCGTGACGCTGCTGTGAAAGGACCGCTTGATGAGACTCAGACGTTTCGGGTCGTTTCTGAGGACGTGGTCAGCGTCAGGGCGTTACTCTTGGAGGTCTATGAGGCGTTGAAGGAGAAGGGGTACAACCCGACAAACCAGATCGTCGGATACCTTATGTCGGGGGACCCCACTTACATAACGAGCCATAAGGGCGCCCGGAACCTCGTTCGAAAGCTCGAGCGAGACGAGATCATAGAGGAGCTAGTGCGGTATTACCTGGAAGGCAGATAGGTTGGGCGGAGCTGGCACGGGCTTTCACGACGGGTTTTGGGAGGGGCGCGGAGCGCTTCGCTGTGCGAATGGGAAGACGCGTTGGCCCTACGGTTTCGATGCGGGGCGGCTTCGAAATGTGGTTCGGGCGCGGGCCTGCCATGACGACGGGCCTTGCGGCCCTTTTGATTTTCTGCGTGCTCTACGCCTTCTGGCCCAGGGCGACAGTGGTGGTCTCGCCCGAGGTGTCGGAGGTGTGCCGGAAGGTGACGGTTGAGGCGTCCACGGCTGTGACGGTCGTGGATGTCGATGGCGGGCGGGTGCCTGCTCGCGCGGTGAAGGACTCCTTCACTGTGTCCGTTAAGGTGCCGGTGTCCGGATCTGTGCGGTCGGGGGCCACCAAGGCGAGCGGGCGCGTCGCGTTCGTCAATGAGACGGAGCGTGCTGTGAGTGTGCCCAAGGGCACGATGGTCGCCACGGCGGCGGGGGTGCGGTTTCGCACGGTCGAAGCGGCCGTGGTCCCCCCTGCCACCGTAAGGCATTTCATGGGGCTTGCGGTCGACGCGGATTCGGGGATGACTGTGGTGGACGTGGAGGCGGAGGAACCCGGGACCAGCGGGAACGTCGCCGCTGGACGCATTACCGTCGTCGTTGCGGGCGCATTCCCGGGCCTAAAGGTCACGAACCCCGAACCCACGTCCGGTGGCGAGGACAAGATAACGCCTGCAGTCTCACCCGTCGACCTCGCGACGGCCCGCAGGCTCATTGCATCGGAAGCTGCGAGGGAGGCGGCAGCGCGCCTTGCAGTAAAGAGCCCGGCCGGTTTCAGCGTCGTCCGCGACACCATCGTAGTGGAGCGACAGGAACCTACTTTCAGCGCGGCTCCTTTTACTCCATCTGCGGAACTGCGGGCATCGTGCCGCGCGAGCGCGAGCGCGCTTGCGGTCAAGGAGGCTGAGGTCTTAAAGGTGGCGCGGGGCAAGTTCCTCTCCGAGGTCGTGGCCGGGGGCGGAGAGGTTATCTCATCCGCAGTGGAAATGAAGATAACCGGGGCCGCGCGGAAAAGCTCTGCGGCAGCATCGATCGATGTGACCGCGCAGGCCAGGGTCTCGGCAAAGGTCGATGCGGACAAGCTCGCGCGTGAACTCGCGGGCAAGAGCGTCCGGGAGGCTGAATCGCTGCTTGCGACGCGGCAGGGCGTGAGCGGGTTTTCCATATACCCACAGGCTGACAGCGAGGCCCGGCTGCCTCGTTTCCCCTCATGGATCCACGTGATCGTAGGAGACGTGGACGCCGCGGGCCGCGGCTGAACGGGGTCGGAGGCGAGACGAGGGGCCGACGCGCGCACTGTCACACCGGGAGGGGGGCGGGTTTCTGGGGCAATCGTACACTGCGGCTGGAGCGGGCGGCGGGGCGATGGACGCGGGGCCGCGGAAGGTCGCCCGCGGTCTCGAGAGAAGGGCCCTCGGCAGGACGGGACTCGTCGTGTCGAGGATGTGCTTCGGCACCTTGACTATGGGGCCGTTGCAGGCAAAGCTGCCTGTGGAAGAGGGCGCTTTGCTCCTGCGGGCGGCGCTGGACGCAGGGGTCAACTTCATCGACACCGCTGAGCTTTACAACACATACGATTACATCCGTGAGGCCGTCTTCGGGGGGAATGGCGCCCGGAGTTGGAGCCGGGACACACTGGTGATCGCCTCAAAGTCATATGATTACACGTATGAGGGGATGCGTGAAACCGTGGAACGGGCGCTCAGATCCTTGGGCACCGATTACATAGATATCTTCCTCCTCCACGAGCAGGAGTCGGCCTTGACGCTGAAGGGACACGAGGAAGCGCTGAAATACCTGGTTTTCGCACGTGAGGCAGGGAAGGTGCGTGCGGTCGGAGTGTCCACCCACCACGTGGCGTGCGTGAGGGCGGCCACCCTGATGCCTGAGATCGACGTGATACATCCTCTTCTGAATAGGTCGGGGATCGGGATAGCCGACGGGAGCGCAAGCGAGATGCTGGCGGCGGTACGGGACGCACACTTGGCCGGCAAGGGCATCTACTCAATGAAGGCGCTGGGCGGCGGAGCCTTGCTGGACGATGTGGAAGGCGCCCTGCGGTGGGCTCTGGGGCAGGAGTGCGTTGATTCCATCGCCGTGGGCGTGAAGACGCTGGATGAGCTCAGAATGGACCTTGCCATATTCGAGGGCCAGCATCCCGATGACGAGCTCCGCGAGCGGACGCGGCACAACAAGGCCCTCCTCATCGAGCCGTGGTGCACCGGCTGTGGGACGTGCGTGGCGAGGTGCACCCACGGGGCGCTCGCGATCTCGCCGACGTCCGGTCGCGCGACGGTGGACACCTCCCGGTGCGTTCTGTGCGGGTACTGCCAGGCTGCGTGCCCCGAGTTCTGCATAAAGGTGGTCTAGGCCGGTTGAGGGTCATGGGGCTTGATGTAGGGACAAAGACCATCGGCGTGTCGCTGTCTGACCCGACTGGATGCTTCGCGCAACCCGCGGGTGTGATCACGAGGGCATCGTTCAGGGGCGACCTGGCGCGGCTGGTCTCGCTCGTTCGCGGCAATGGGGTCGCCCTCGTTGTCGTGGGCCTGCCGATGAACATGGACGGGTCGCTCGGCGAGAGCGCCGCTAGAGCGAAGCGGCTTGCGGAAGCTCTCGAGGACAGGGCGGGCGTGCCCGTGGTCCTCTGGGACGAGCGGCTGTCGACGGTGTCTGCGGAGCGGGCCCTGCTCGAGGCGGACGTCTCCCGGCGGCGGCGGAGGCAGGTTGTCGATTCGGTGGCGGCTGCTATAATCCTCCAAAGTTATCTCGACAGTCGCAAGCCCAGTGACGGTGTTGAGCCCGGATGCGACTCTCACCATGGAACGCGCGGCGCGGTTGGGGAGGAGCGCGGTCGCTTGGGCCAGGAAGCACGCCAGGGTGCGCGGGGCGATGAGGGAGGGCACGAGGAGGCGGGCCTGCCGCAGCTCGGTGACGAATGAAAGCATGTCCGCATGGAGAGCATAGCGGCTGACAGCAGGCGAAGTGGGCATTGACCCCACGACGCGGTACGGATACACTCGGATGTGAAAGAGAGGTGGCCCAAGTGCCAGAGATCGATGATGTCATAACCCTTGTGTACGAGGACGGCGAAGAAGAGAGCTTCTCCGTGGAGGATGTCATGGAGCTCGACGGAAACACTTACGTCATCCTGGTCCCCGAGGATGCGGACAGCGAGGCGGAGGACGACGAAGAAGTTGAGGCTTGCATCTTCCGGGTGGAGACCGACGAGGACGGCGAGGAGGTATTGGTTGACCTGGATGATGACGAGTACGAGAAGGTGACCAGCGCGATCTGCGCAGACCTCGAGGATGTCTGCGAAGAGGACGAAGACGAGGATGAAGATGCCGAAGACGACGAAGATGAGGGCGAGGACGAAGACGAGGACGAAGACTAGTCTTGGGAATGTGATGGTGTGAGAGGCGGGGTCCAGGGAAGGCAAGGCAGACGGGGAGGCGTTTTCGCCCCATCTTTCTTGAGTGCCTGGCGGGCGAGGCGCCCGAAGGCGAGGCTCGAGACGAACCTCGCCACATCTGCTGCGAAGGGCCGGCGAAAGATGTGGCGCGTGGTTGCTTTTGTGTGTGTGCCCGTCGTGCTTGGCCTTGCGTGGGCCCTTTTCCTTGTACTCCCATTTGGGTCGGGCGAGGCGGTCCAGGTGCGAATCGAACGGGGGCTCACTTCGTCGAGGATCGCCGACATACTGGTTGAAAAGGGACTCGTCAGATCCGGAGTGGCATTTGACGCTGTGGCGCGAATGTCAGGCGTTCAAGACAAGCTCAAGGCGGGCTTGTACCGGTTGAGCTCCCGCATGGGTGTGTTTGGGATCCTCCGCGTGCTGGCAGAGGGGCGGGTGGAGCGTGTCCGGTTCACGGTTCCCGAAGGCTACGACGTCGCCGAGATCGCGGGCTTGCTGGAGGCCAAGGGGCTCGCGTCTCGCGAGAGATTCCTGGCGCTTGCCAGGGGCGAGGTGAAAGGTTTTTCTGTCCAGGCGGGAGGCAGGGAATTCTCGGGCAATCTAGAGGGTTACCTCTTTCCCGACACGTACGAGGTTGAGTCGGGAGTCCCCGAAGAAACCATCATCGCCGCGATGGTGAGACGCTTCGCCGAGTTGGTGCTGCCGGAGTTCGACAAGGACGGCGTCTCCGATGCTGCCAAGGCCCTAGGCTTGCACGGGGTTGTCACGATAGCATCCATAGTCGAGAGGGAGGCGCGGATCCCGAGCGACAGGCCCATCGTGGCCGCGGTCTTCTACAACAGGCTTAAACGGCATATGCCGCTTCAGTCCTGCGCCACGGTTCAGTACGCGCTCGGCACATGGAAAGAGCGCCTGTCATACGAGGACCTCAGGGTGGACTCACCCTACAACACGTACGTTGTGCCGGGCCTTCCCCCAGGCCCCATCTCCTCGCCGGGGCTTTCTTCGATCCAGGCCGCGCTTCACCCCGCTGATGTAGACTACCTCTACTTCGCCGCCGACGAGCATGGCGGCCACGTCTTCAGTCGCACTTTCAGTGAACACCAACGGGCTCTTGCCCTCCTGCGCCGCCAGGACAAAACCCAGGCTCGATAGGGCCGGGTGGCGCGCACGACCGTTTCATTTCGCGGCGGGATAGAGCTTGAGCGCGCCATTTGCGATGCGGGCGAAT